>DAOQNO010000206.1:0-3444 GCA_035332125.1 Elusimicrobiota bacterium
CGCCCGCGGTCCCGCCGGCGCGCCGCAAGGCGCGGGCCCAGACCGGGGGCTTTTTCATGTCGCCTTGGCCGCGACCGGTGATCCGGGCGACGACGGAAAAATCCTTTTCCCAGCGGACCGCCACGGCGTCGCCCCGACGCCATCGCCAGCCGGGGTTATTCGGCGTGCGGATGGGGAGCGCTCGCTTCGATGCCCCGGATCGCCAGCATGAATTCCTCGGGGTTGGACGAGGCGACCACCGCGTCCTCCAGCCGCACCCGCCCGCGGTTGTAGAGGTGGACCAGGGCCTGGTTGAAGGTTTGCATGCCGTAAAACCCGCCGTTGCGGACGGCGTTGTGGAGGTCGCCAAAATTGTTGTCTTGAATGGCCTTTTGAACGTGGGGCGTCGTGACCAGGATTTCCAGGGCGGCTTCCCGGGACCGCCCGTCGACCGTGGGCAACAACCGTTGGGAAATGGCGCCTTGGAGGGTTTCGGCCAATTGCAACCGCACCTGGGCCTGCTGGTGCGGGGGGTACAGATCCAAAATCCGGCTGATGATTTGGATGGTGTCGGTGGTGTGGATGGTCGACAGCACCAGATGGCCGGTTTGGGCGGCGGTGATGGCGGCCTGGACCGTTTCCAGGTCCCGCATTTCGCCGACGAGGATGACGTTGGGGTCCTCCCGCATGGCGGCGCGGAGGGCGTCGGCAAAACTCCGGGTGTCCTGGCCCAACTCCCGCTGGTTCACGATGGATTTCTTGTTCGCGTGGACAAATTCGATGGGGTCTTCAATGGTCAATATGTGGGCCTTGCGCGTGGAGTTGATGTGGTCGACGATGGCCGCCAGGGTGGTGGACTTGCCGGACCCCGTCGTGCCGCTGATGAGGATCAGCCCGCGACGGCATTCGGCGAGTTTGGAGACGGCGAAGGGCAAACCGAGGCTTTGGATCGTCGGCAATTGCGGGGGAATGTACCGCAGGGCCAGATTCACCGCGCCGCGTTGATTGTAGATGTTCACCCGAAACCGCCCGCCGGTGGAAAGGGCGAAAGCCATATCGATTTCGTTTTTTTCGTCAAAACGGGGCTTCAGGGAATCCCCCATCAATTGGTAGCCCATGTCCCGGGTTTGTTCCGCGGTCAACGCCTCGCCCGTGGCGGAGGGTTCCAGGTCCCCGTTGATGCGGATCATGGGGACGAAGCGCGGACCGATGTGGATGTCCGACCCCTTTCGTTCGGAGACCTCCCGAAGCAAGGATTGAAGCAGGGGGTGGAGTTTGTGGGCGGTGGTCACGGTCAGTGGAGCTTTCGAAGTTGACGTCGGAGGTACGCCGGGCGGCGAAGGTCGTCGGCCAAGACGGGCACGTCCAGGGGCGCGGCCGCCGTTCGAACGCCGGTCCGGCGCGGGTCCGCGGCGTCGCGGCCGACCCGGCGGAGCGCCGTGGCCTTCCGGGCGGGCGGGAAGCCGGTGGCGATGACGGTCACGCAAAAACGGTCTTCCAAACCATCGTCGAAAACCTGGCCGTAGAAAACGTGGGCTTCGGGGGACGCCGCGTTTTTAATGTAGTCCATGGCGCTTTTGACTTCGTGCAAGGTGATGGATTTGTTGCCGGCGATGTTGACCAGGAGCCCTTTGGCGCCGTCGATGGACAAATTTTCCAACAGGGGCGAATGGATGGCTTTTTTCGCGGCCTCCACCGCCCGGCCCGGACCCCGGGATTCGCCCATGCCCATCAGGGCCTCGCCCGCTCCCGACATGATGCTGCGCACGTCCGCGAAATCCACGTTGATCAGGCCGTGCCGGGTGATCACGTCGGTGATGGCCTGCACGGCCTGGCGCAGGACGTTGTCGGCCACGCGAAAGGCTTCGATGGAGGTGGTGTTTTCGTCGATGATTTCGAACAGGCGGTCGTTGGGAATGGCGAGCAGGGTGTCGACGTGGGGGCGCAATTCCTCGATGCCCTGGTCGGCCTGGTTTTTCCGGACCAGACCCTCGAATTCGAAAGGGCGGGTGATGACCCCGACCACGAGCGGCTTGGGGTCGAGGCTTTTGGCGATTTGGGCCACCAGGGGGGCCGATCCCGTGCCCGTGCCGCCGCCCATGCCGGCCGTGATGAAGACCATGTCGGCGCCGGTCAAGATTTCCTGGACGCGGTCCCGGCTTTCCTCGGTGGCTTGGCGTCCCAGGGCCGGATTGCCGCCCACGCCCAGCCCTTTGGTGGCGGTTTCGCCCAATTGAAGGCGGACGGGGGCCAGGTTGCGCCGAAGCGCCTGGGAGTCGGTGTTCGCCGCGATGAACTCGACGTGGGAGAGCCCCGCCTCGATCATCCGGTTGATGGCGTTGCCGCCCGCGCCGCCCAAGCCCATCACTTTGATGTTGGCCGGCTGCTCGTTGAACTCCTGGGTGAATTTGATCTGGACCATGGCGTTTAGAAAAAGTCTTCCACGAAGGATTTGAGGCGTTGACCGAAACCCACCGACCGGACGGCCCGGCGGCTGCGGGACCAATCCCCGCCGTGGCGGTAGGTGACGAGGCCCAGGGCCGTGGCGTACCCGGGGTGGCCGAGAACGTCCGGCGGTCCTTGAAGACCCTGGGGAAGTCCGATGCGGACCGGCACGTCCAAAATTTGTTCGGCGGCCGCGGCCAGCCCCTGCAATTGGGCGCCCCCGCCGGTGAGCACGACCCCGCCGCCGGCCACGTGATCGGCGTAATTGGACCGTTGAAGTTCTTCGCCGATCAACGTGAAAATTTCCTCCACCCGGGGAGCGATGTAATCGAAAAGCGCCTGGCGTTTGACCCGACGGGGGGTCCGACCGTCGACGCTGGTGTATTCGATTTCCTCGTCCACGTTGCCTTCGGCCCATTGACGGGACGCCGCCCCAAACCGTTCCTTGACTTTGTGCGCCTGGGACAGCGTGGTCCGCAGGGCGTGGGAAAGGTCGTGGCTGATGTTGTCGGAGCCCAGGGCGAGCTCCTTCGTGAAGCGTACGCTGCCTTCGGCGTACACGGCCAAGCCCGTGGTTTGCCCCCCCAGGTCCACCAAGAGACACCCCAGGCCTTTTTCCTCGGCGCTCACGACGGTGTCGCCCACCGCCAGAAGGCCGTAGATCGGTTCCTCCACTTCGAAGCCCGCCCGGGCGATGGCTTTCCACACGTTGTTCAAATGGCTTTGGCTGGCGGTCACGATGTGGACGTCGACTTCCAGGAGGCTGGCTTCCATGCCCACCGGGTTGGGAACGCCGCTTTGCCGGTCGAGGATGAAATCCTGGGGAATCACGTGGACGATTTCGCGATCCGGCGAGATGGGCACCGCTTTGGTGTTTTCCACCACCTGGTCCCGGTCCGAGACGGTGATTTCCTTGTCGGTCCGGGCGATGTTCATGGCGCCGTGGTGGTTGAAGGTTTGAATGTGGGCGCCGCGGACGCCGATGAGCACCCGGCGGGAGGCCCCGGCGAGTCCGGCCAT
>DAOQNO010000207.1:0-3440 GCA_035332125.1 Elusimicrobiota bacterium
CCCGCCGTGGGAAGGCGGCGGGGCCGCGACCGCGGCGGCGGGAGCGGTCCCGATCGGGGCCAGCGCCCGGGCCACGACGACCCGCGACGCGGCGATGCAAAGAACCCCGGACACGGTCAGGAGCAGGACTTCCCCCACCCCTTTGACAATCGTTTCTTTGCTTACCAGCGCCACGACGACCCTCCCGGTCCTACCGTTTTAAATTGACCAACTCTTCCAGAAGCTGATCGGACGCGGTGATCACCCGGGAATTGGCTTGAAACCCGCGTTGCGTCACGATCATGTCCGTAAACTCCCGGGCCACGTCGACGTTGGACATTTCCAACGTTCCCGAAACGATGAGCCCTCGCCCGTTGATGCCGGCCACACCGGCCGACGCCACCCCGGAGTTCGGGGATTCCACGTAGAGGTTCCGGCCTTCCCGAAGCAACCCCGAAGGGTTGCGGAAGGAGGCGATGGCCAATTGACCGAGCGTCACGTTTTTCCCGTTGGAGAACACCCCGGTGACGTCGCCGGATTGGCCGATGGAAAACCCGTTGAGCGTGGAACTGGCGTAGCCGTCCTGACTTTTCAGAACGACGGAGGACGTGCCCGCGAACTGGGTCGTTCCGGTGAAGTCCACGCCGACCGCCAGGGGCGAAGCGGCGCCGTTGGTGAGCGGAATCGACACGCTGCCGGTGGGCGTCGTCAGCTGCCCGTCGGTGCCGAAATTCAACACCCCGCTGCCGACGGCGGTGCCGCCGTACGTCGCGTCCCATTGCCAGGAGTTGTTCGCGGTTTTCGTGAATCGGAAATCGACGTTCAGGGCGTTGCCCAGGGAATCAAAGATTTGGGGCGCCGTCCGGAAGCTGGTGGCGTCCAACGCTTTCTGGGATTCCGCGAAGGATTGCGACGAGGAAAAGGCCGACCGCTGGTCGTCCCCGGGATTCGGACCGGCGCCGATCACAATGCCGGTGATGGCCTCCGAAGCGCCCGCGGCGCCCGTGATTTCCAAAGCGCCGCTCGGTTGGATGACCACGTCCTCGCCGACGGCCGGAGCGGCCGTGAAGAGGGCGGCCCGGAGGGCGTCGCGGTAGTCCGCGTAGGTGGTGGCTCCGGTGATGTCGGCCAACAGGGCCACATCGGACAAAATGGCGCCTTTGGCGCTGGCCGACACCAGGGTCACGTCGTCCCCGACTTGAAGGCCCAGGGCGGTTCCGGTGGAATCGTAAAGGTTCACGAGCGTGTCGGTGCTTTGAGCCGACCGCCGCAGGGTGTCCGAATCGCCCGTGGATCCGCCGCCCGCGATGCTGGAGGGGAAGCGAAGCGCGTTGTTGAACAACGTGTTGCCCGCCACGGTCATTTGCAGATTGGCGATGTTGTTGGATCCGTCGGAGGTCACCCGCAGGGATCCGTCGCTTTGAACGGACACCGTTTCGGTCAAGTCGCCGTCGGGCACGGACCGGAGGGCGGCTTGAAGGGCGTTCGCCAAGTCGGTCAGGGTGGTCCCCGCGTTGACGTTCAAGGTCGCGCCGCCGATCAACGTTCCGCCGACGCTTCCCGAAATGGAAATCACATCGCCGGCGTTCAGTCCCAGGGCGCCGCCCGCGCTGTTTTTCATCCCCGTCAACAAGGTGCCCCCGCCGGCCGCGGCCAGGAGCCCGTGGCTGTCGGCGATCGTCCCCTGGGCCACGTTGCCCGTGGCGTTCAGGTTTCCGTTGAAGGTCAAATGCGTGGTTTGCTGGGCCGGGAGCACGTCGCCGACCGGAATGTTGATCGTGGTCAATGGACCCGAATTGTCGACCACGCCGTTGACGGCGTTCCACCCCATGAAATTGAGGCCGTCGGCCGGATTGACCAACGACCCGTTCAGCCCCATGACCATGATGCCCGCCCGGGTGTATTTGTTCTGGGCGCCGTCGTTCAAAACGAAGAACCCTTCTCCCTGAATGGAAAGATCGGTGTTCCGCCCGGTGGATTCCAGATTTCCCTGGGTGTTCACCACGTCGACGCTGTGCACCAAGGAACCGAGGCCCATCTGGACGGGGTTGGAACCGCCCACCGATTGCGGCGCGGAGGCGTCCCGAATCGTCTGATAAACCAAATCGCTAAAACTGACGCGGCTGTATTTGAAGCCCACGGTGTTCACGTTCGCCAAGTTGTTGCCGATCACGTTCATGCGGAACTGGTGGTTTCGAAGACCTGATACTCCTGAGAAGAGAGCCGGCATCATCGGGGGATTCCTCCTGATTTAGAATGCGCTTCGCGGTGTGGCATTTTTACCAAGTTGCAAAAGCCGTGCCGTTGTCAAAGGACCACGGCGCTGTCGATTCGGGTGAAAATATTTTCCTTGAGCCGATCCCGACTCATGGAGGTGATCACGATTTTTTCGCGGACGTTGGCGATGAAGGCCTTATCGTCCAACAGGAGCAACGCTTCCTTGGCCCCCTTGGCGGCGGCGCGGTCCATCCCCGACTGGAGGCGTTCGCGGTCCTCGTCGTTCAGCGCGATGCCGTCCCGCACCAGTCGGTCTTCCGCGTGTTTGGAAAAACGCAGGGCTTCCCGCTTGAGGATCGCGTCGAAACCGTCCCGCGGCCCGGCGGACGGCGGACGCTCAATGGCTCCCGGGGCGACCGGGCCGACCCCCGGAATCACGAGAGCACCTGCACCAGGTTGGCGAGCGCCACGTCGGCGGTTCCCACGCGCAAACGAAGGGCGTCCCCGTCCCATCGCAGGCCGGAGACCGTCCCGGACACGGAGGCCCCGGCGTCGTCCAGGGCTTGAACGGTCCGGCCCATCAGGGACACCCCCTGGTTCCAGGCGTTTGATTTGGAAAGGGTCGTCATTTGCTCGACCAGATGGGCCGATTGTTCCAGGGCCGTAAATTGGGCCAGCGTGGCGACCATTTCCTCCTGGGACGACGGTTTCATGGGATCCTGGTTCTGAAGCTGGGCGGTGAGCAGTTTGAGGAAGTCCGATTTGCCGATGTTGCCGAGCCCGCCGTTGTTGGCGGTGTACTGGGTTGGGTCCGAAGAGTCGACGCCGGGGGTCGTGGTCATGAGGTCTCCTTTTTAAGATGCGCTACGCGACCAAATCGACGAGGTGGGGGGAGGGCCCTCCACGGGCTTCGGGCAGCGCCGGGATCGTTCCGCGGGCGGCGGAGGGCCAGCGAAAGGGCGAGCGGGACCCGTCCGAAGAGGATTGGCCGTTCCGGGAGAAAGCGTCGGTGCCCGCTCCGGCCAGGGACACGTGCACGTTGTCCACGCGCCATCCGAGGTCCCGCAGGGATTGCGTTAATTCGTCCGAACGGTGGGCCAACCCGGCCCGGGCCGCTTCGTTGTCCACCTCAAATCGAACCGACACAACGTCGTTGACCGTTTCCATTCGGACCGAAACGCGGCCCAAGCCCCGGGGATGAAGAGCGATCGTTACGTCGCCTTTTCCCCCCCGCCAATGCCAAT
>DAOQNO010000208.1:0-3427 GCA_035332125.1 Elusimicrobiota bacterium
TGGACAAGTACGCCAAACTCACCGGCCGCCAATACAAAATTTACGATTACTACGGGCATCCGGAAGCCGACCGGGTCCTGGTTCTCATGGGATCGGGCTGCGAATCGGTGTCGGAAGTGGTGGATTACCTTAACGCCCGGGGCGAGAAGGTCGGCATGTTGAAAGTTCGCCTCTTCCGGCCTTTCTCGGCGGAGCACTTCGTGAACGCCCTGCCCAAGTCCGTCAAACAGATCGCGGTTCTGGACAAGACGAAAGAACCCGGCTCCCAGGGCGAACCCCTTTATCTGGACGTGTCCTCCGCCATCATGGAAAGTGTGATGGAGAATCGTCTTCCTTTCGCCATGCCCCGCATTTACGGCGGTCGCTACGGCCTGTCCTCCAAGGAATTCAACGCCGGCATGATCAAGGGCCTCTACGACCACCTGAAGGCCGGCACCATGAAGAACCATTTCACCATCGGCATCAACGACGACGTTTCCCACACCAGCCTGAGCTACGACCCCAATTTCATCGTTGAAGACAAAGAAATCATCCGGGCGGTCTTCTGGGGCTTGGGCGGCGACGGGACGGTGTCCGCCAACAAAAACTCCATCAAAATCATCGGCGAGGACACGCCCAATTACGCCCAGGGCTTTTTCTTCTACGACTCCAAAAAGGCCGGCGCCATCACCATCAGCCACCTGCGCTTCGGCAAAAAGCCCATCCGTTCCGCGTACCTGATCCAAAAGGCCAATTTCGTCGCCTGCCACGACTATCAGTTCATGGGCAAATACGACGTCTTGAAATACGCCGAGGAGGGCGCCACGTTCCTCCTCAACAGCCCGCTTCCGGCCGATAAAGTCTGGGACGATCTGCCGGCGGAGGCCCAGAAAAAAATCATCGAGCGGAAAGTGAAGTTTTACGTGTTGGACGGCTACGCCGTGGCCAAGCAAGTGGGCTTGGGCCGCCGGTTCAACATCCCCCTGCAGACGGCGTTCTTCGCCCTGGCCAACATCCTTCCCAAGGAAGAAGCCGTCAAGCACATCAAGGAATACATCGAAAAGACTTGGACCAAAAAGGGCGAGGACGTCGTCCGAATGAACAAGGCCGCCGTGGATCACGCCTTGGAAACCTTGACGGAAGTGAAATACCCGAACAAAGTCACGTCCACCAAGTCCATGCAGCCCGCGGTCACTTCCAACGCGCCGGATTTCGTCCAAAGCGTCACGGCCATGATGATTCGGGGCGAAGGCGACCTGTTGCCGGTGTCCGCCCTGCCCGCCGACGGCACCTACCCCTCGGGGACGACCCAATACGAGAAACGGAACCTGGCCCTGGAAATGCCCGTTTGGGACGAAAAGCTCTGCATTCAGTGCGGCAAATGCGTGATCATCTGCCCCCACGCCTGTATTCGCGGCAAGCTCTACGACCAGGCAGCGGCCGACGCGGCCCCGGCGGAGTTTCTCAAGGCCAAGGCCATGTTCGGCCCGGCCTTCAAGGACAAGTTTTACACGATTCAGGTGGCCCCCGAAGACTGCACCGGCTGCACCCTCTGCGTCCAGGTCTGCCCCGCCAAATCCAAGACCGACCCCAATTACCGCGCCATCAACATGACGCCGCAGCCGCCCATTCGGGAGCGGGAGAAGATCAAGTGGAGCTATTTCGACGCCCTGCCCGACGTCAACAGCTACTCCATGGACATGAAGGCCGTTAAAAACGTCCAACTGCGGGATCCGCTGTTTGAGTTCTCCGGCGCCTGCGCGGGTTGCGGTGAAACGCCTTATTTGAAGCTGATCACCCAGCTTTACGGCGAGCGGGCCCTCGTGGCCAACGCCACCGGGTGCTCCTCCATCTACGGGGGCAACCTGCCCACCACGCCCTGGTCCAAATCCCAGCGCGGGTTCGGCCCGGCCTGGTCCAACTCCCTCTTCGAGGACGCGGCCGAATTCGGTTACGGTATGACGCTCTCCTACGCCAAAAAGGTCGGCTACGCCCGGAACCTCGTGACGTCCCTGCGGGATTCCATCGGGGCCGAGTTGGCCGACAGCGTGTTGAACGCGGCGCAGGTGACCGACGCCCAGGTGGAGGAGCAACGGGTCCGCGTCAACGCCCTGCTCGAAAAATTGAAATCCCTCCCGGCTTCGCCCAAGGTGAAAGACCTTCAAAACCTGGCGGAGAACCTGGTCCGCAAGAGCCTCTGGATCGTGGGCGGCGACGGTTGGGCCTACGACATCGGCTACGCCGGGCTGGACCACGTCCTGGCCAGCGGCGAAAACGTCAACATCATGATCATGGACACCGAGGTGTATTCGAACACCGGCGGCCAATCGTCCAAGGCCACGCCCTTCGGCGCCATTGCCAAATTCGCCTCGGGCGGCAAAGGCAAGCCCAAAAAAGACCTGGGCCTGATCGCCATGACCTACCAGAACATTTACGTGGCCCAGGTGGCCATGGGGGCCAACGACAACCAGTGCCTGAAGGCCTTCCTGGAAGCCGAGCAATACGACGGGCCGTCCCTCATCATCGCCTACAGCCCCTGCATCGAGCACGGCTACGACCTGAGCAAGAGCGTGGGGCAGACCAAAACCGCTGTGGAATCGGGCTACTGGCCCCTGTTCCGCTACGACCCCCGCCTGGCCAAGCAGGGGAAGAATCCCTTCCAGTTGGACAGCAAAAAGACCCTGCCTCTGCGGACCCATTTGCTGGGTGAAAACCGCTTCGCCCCCCTCACCAAGGGCAAGGACGACGCCACCCTCCAATCCATGGAGCACGCTCAAAAGGCGATCGATGACCGATGGGCCTTTTACGAGCGGCTGGCCCAGCAGCCGGCGCCCAACGCGGCCGCCGTCAACAGCGCGGAAGCATTGCCGGCCATGGCCGCGGCGGTCGTCACCAAGTAAGCGGCGCGGGTCGAAATTTCACCGGGGTCCCGGGGAACGATTCGTTCCCCGGGACCTTTTTTATTGGGAGAGGCGCAACGTCCTTTCGAGAGGGAACCGCCTTGACAAACAGGACTTTCGGGCATAGCCTTTGGGTGTCATGAAATGGATTCCCGAAGCCCACTGTCCGAAATGCAAAGGCCCCATCACGTTTTTTGACGTGTTGGGCATTGTGACGCCCTTTCAGTGCATTTATTGCGTGAGTTGCGGGGAGATGGTTTTCTTAAAACACCGGTGGACGTTTCTGAGCGTGGCGGTTTTGGCGGGGGTGCTCATGGTTCTGTTTTCCATCGAGGTGGTCACCAAAAGCTTCGCTTCCATGATGTCGACGTTTGTCGTTTCGCTGATCTCCCTGGTCGCGCTGGAAATCGTCATGACGGGATACGTCGTCAAAAAGAACGATTTGGTGGTGCGGCGGCCCTAAGGCCAGAATCGAATTTTCGTCGGAGATAAACGAACCCCGCCTTCGGCGGGGTTTTTTATTTGAGGAGGGGGGAGGTCCGGGTTTT
>DAOQNO010000209.1:0-3420 GCA_035332125.1 Elusimicrobiota bacterium
AGCCCGTCTGCGAAAAGCTCCACCTGATTCCCTTGCGCATTACCCACACGACGATCACCGTGGCCATGGCCCATCCCCTGGACGCCGAGGCCCTGCGGGAAACCCGGCTGCTCGCGGCCCGGGAGGTGGAGGCGGTGTACGCCCTGCCGGAAAAAATCGACGCCTTGGTGGCCGACTGCTATTCGGACGACATGCGAGTGGTCGGCCTGATTGAAAAACTCGACGTGGACGAACGGTTGGAAGTGTTGGATTCCTCGGGCGCGCCCAACACGCCGCTGAACGCCGAAGGACCCATGGAACGTTTCGTCAACGACCTCATCGCCAAGGCGGTTCGCATGGAAGCGACGGAAATCCGCGTCGACCACGGAGACGCCGCCAGCGAAGTGCGGTTTCTGCTGGACGGGCGGCTTCGGACGATTTTGACCCTTCCCAAGGGACTGGCCACGGGCCCGCTGGCCGCCCGGGTGAAGGTTCTGGCGGGCCTGGACCCCGCGGAACGCTTTCGCGGCCAGCAGGGGCGGGCCACCCTGCGCCTGGCCGGGCGTGAACTGGGTCTCCGCGTCTTTTCCCGCGGCACGCCATCGGGCGAACGGCTGGCGTTGCGGATTCTCGACGAAAAGGTGGCCGGTTTCGCCTTGGACGATTTGGGTCTGCGACCGGCCCTGGCGGCGAAAATGGCGGCCCTGCTCGCCGACCCCCGGGGGCTCTTTTTGGTTTCGGGTCCGCCGGGCTCCGGCAAAACCTCCACGCTGTACGCGTTGCTGAAAAAAGCCCAGGGGTCGTCCCGGACGGTGGCGACGATTGAAAACCCCATCGAATTCAAGCTCGCGGGCGTCCCCCAAATTCAAGTCAACGAATCCCAAGGCCTTCACTGGGCCACCGCCCTGCGGTCGGCCCTGCGGGGGAACCCCGACGCGGTGCTTGTGGGCCACTTGGCCGACGCCGAAACCGCCGGCGTGGCCCTTCAGGCCTCCGCCGCCAAGCGGGTGTTGGCCGGGGTCCACACCGACCACGCTCTCGCGGCCCTGGCCCGATTGGTCGACCTGGGCCTGCCTCCGGATAAAATCGCGGGCGCGACCGCCGCCGCCCTTTCCCAGCGTTTGTTGCGCCGGCTGTGCGAGCGGTGCCGGAAACCGTTGAACGCCGAACGCGTCGACCCCCGACTGGCGGCGGCCATCCAGAGCGCGGGCGGACCGCTGAACGTCTACGA
Organism: Elusimicrobiota bacterium; assembly: GCA_035332125.1. GTDB lineage: Bacteria > Elusimicrobiota > Elusimicrobia > FEN-1173 > FEN-1173 > JADKIY01. Next base: position 1,211 of record DAOQNO010000209.1, read on the forward strand.
AGCGGTCGGCTGCGACGAGTGCAATTTCACGGGTTACCGGGGACGCTTTGCCTTGGTGGAGCTGGTCACCCTCGCGGGGCCGGTGCGGGACGCCCTGGCCCGGGCCGCGGCGGACGCCGACCTCGCCCGGGCGGCAGCGGAATCGAAGAGTTGGGAAACCCTGGCCGTTGACGCCCTCTGGCACGTCGGCGCGGGCGACACGACGCTGGCGGAAGCGGCGCCCTATCTGACGGAATGGCTGTCCGCCCCCCCCGCGCCGCCGGCCGAAAAAACGCCGGTGCCGGTTCTGGCTCAAAAGAAAAATCAGCGGGCGCTCGTGACCGACGACGACGCCGTGATTCGCACCGTTCTTCGGCGGGTCCTGGAGAAGGAGGGCTTCGCGGTGGACGAGGCCGTGGATGGAATCCAGGCCCTGGCCCGGGTGGCCGAAACCCCGCCGGATCTCCTTCTTCTGGATTTGGACATGCCGGAGATGGACGGCTTCGGCGTTCTCAAACTGTTGCGCCGCCGCATGGGCATGGTCAATCTGCCGGTCATCGTTCTGACCGCCAGCGACGACGAGGCCAACCAAAAGCTGGCCCTGAGCCTCGGGGCCGACGACTACATCCTCAAACCGGTCAAACCGCCCGCCATCGCCGAGCGGGTCAACGCCCTTTTCCGGCGGCTAAAAACCGAAACCAGCCCGGTCGCTCCGCGGCCCTAACGGCCCGCCCCCAAACACCAGGCCACCACCCCCCACTCCTCCTCCAACGAGTCCGTCAGCAGGGCGGCCTCGGCCCCGTCCTTCCGGTCCGCCGCGTCTTCGATCCACCGGCTTAGCCGCTGCAGGCGCAGGGCCCCGAAAGTGCCGCCGGTGCCTTTGATTTTGTGGGCAGCGGCCTTGATTTCTTTCCAAGCGGCGCCGACCACGGCCTGCCGCAGGGCGCCGATCTGCTCGTGGGTTTGCCGAAGGAAATCCTCCCGAAGCGCGGGGAAGTCTCCTTCGCCCAAATCCTTGAGCCCCTTCAACGTTTCGGGCTCCACCGATACGTCCCACCGGGCCAACGCCGCCGCCACGGTTTCGACGGCGAGGGGTTTAGTGAGGTATTCGTCCATGCCGGCCGTGCGGCACCGCTCCCGGTCCTCTTCCGTGGCGTTGGCCGTCACGGCGACCACCGGCGTTCGCCGTTTTTTGTCCTCCCATCGGCGAATTTCCTCGACCGCCCCGTATCCGTCCAGGACCGGCATTTGGCAGTCCATCAGCACCAGGTCGTAGGGTTTTTTCTTAAAAAGTTCGACGGCGGTCCGGCCGTCCGCGGCCACGTCCGCGCGGTAACCTAGTTTTTCCAATTGCAGGAGAAGCACTTTTTGATTGACGGGGTTGTCCTCGGCCACCAGGATTCGGTAATGGGCCCGGGGCGGACGGGGGGTCGTGGAGGACCCGGTCAGGGGGGCCTTGGGGGCCTCGACCTGGGCGCCGAGGGGCGCCGCGTAGGGAATTTCGAGCCGAAAGGCTTCGCCCCCCTTGTCGCCCCCCGCGGCGGTCAGCGTGCCCCCCAACTGCCGGAGGAGGTTTTGGGCCAGGGCGAACCCGAGCTTTTCGGATCCCGCGGCCGGGAGATTTTCCGGACCCGATGGAACATCGGCCGGGCCTTCCGCCGGAAATTCGAATCGAAGAACCGCCAATTCCCCCGGGCGGTCCACCCGGGCCACGCGGAGAACGCGGGGCCCCGGTTCCCCGGTCCGAAGGACGCGCAGGATCAACAGGCGCAAAATTTGGCGAAGTCGGTCGGCGTCGCCCCGGCAGGGAACGGCCTCCGACGGGGCCTCCAGGGTCAGGGGCGGGGTTATTTCCGCCAGGGAGGCTTTGACCGTCGCCATCAAATCGGCCAGAAAGTCCTTGAGCCAAAAATCCGCGTCCCGGGGCGCCAAATCCCCGGCCTGCCATCGGGCGTGGTCCAACAGGACCTCGACCGTGTCGTTGAGGGCCTGAGCCGACCGGCGGAGAATCGACAGCCATTCCCGCTGGTGCGGGGCCAGGGGCGAGTCGGCCAGCAGGGCGGCCGCGCCCAACAAACCGTTGAGCGGGGTGCGAAAATCGTGGCTGAGGTTTTCCAAAAACCCCTCGGCGAATCCGCCGCTCCGGCCCGATCGCGGGGCGGTGGGCGCCGTCGCGGGCGCGGCGGGAGGAGGCGCGGACGGCTTGTCCGGTGCGGGGCCCGCGGTCGGGG
>DAOQNO010000210.1:0-3413 GCA_035332125.1 Elusimicrobiota bacterium
CCGCCTCGACAATCCGAAACCGATCGCGAAGGCCAAAAACGCGAACAGCATGGGTCCCGGCAGGAGGGCGATAAAGACGCCGGCCGAGGTCGCCACCCCTTTGCCGCCGCGGAATCCCACCCAGGGCGACCAGCCGTGGCCCAGGACCGCGGTCACGCCCACCGCCACCGGCACCAGCCCCCCGGGCCCCCATCGAAGACAAAGAAAGACCGGCAGCCATCCTTTCACCATGTCGATCACCAGCGTGGCGATTCCCGCGCCGCGGCCCACGGACCGAAAGACGTTGGTGGCGCCCACGTTCCCCGAACCGACCGTTCGAATGTCGATTCCCCGCAGGGCGCGGCCCATCCAGTAAGCGGTCGGGAGGGACCCCAGGGCATACGCCAGCAACACCCACGCGGCGGCGATCACGCCTTGCCCCGTTTGAACTTGAGGTGCACCGGAGACCCGGCAAACCCGTAGGCCGCCCGAAAGGCTCGTTCCAAATGTCGCTCGTAGGAAAAATGGATGTCCGCCGGGTCCATGTTCGTTTTGAGGACGATCGTCGGCGGGGCCACGCCGACCTGGGCGGCCCGGTAAAATTTCAATTTTTGTCCCCCCCGGGAATAGGGCCGGTCTTGCACCATGCGCCAGAAGAAAGCGGTCACTTCTTCGTCGTCCAATCGCCGGTGAAATTCTTCGTGGGCGGCGGCCAGAGCCGCCAGCAACGCATCGACCTGCTCGCCGGTTTTGGCCGAAAGGAAAACGAGCGGGCTGTACGCCAGAAAGGGCATGCCGTCCCCCGCGCGGGAACGGTAATACTGGATGGTCGGCCCGGTGTCGCTGATCAAATCCCACTTGTTGATTCCCACGACCGACGCCCGGGCCTTTTCGTCGATCAACCGCCCCACGGCCACGTCCCCCTCGGTCATCCCGGAGGTGACGTCCACCAGAAGGAGCGCGACCTCGCACCGATCCAAGGCTCGTTCGGCCATGAGTCGCGTGAGGCCCTCCAGGGCGTCCGCCTTGGATTTCTTGGCCCGGAGACCGGCCGTGTCCACGAAAAGGAATCGTCGACCGTCCCGTTCCAGGCGCGTGTCCACGGTGTCCCGGGTGGTTCCGGGCACGTCCGAAACGATCATGCGCTTTTCCCCCAAAAGGCAATTGACCAGGGAGGATTTGCCCACGTTCGGTCGGCCAACGATGGCGACCCGAATTTCGTCCGTGGTCGAGGGCGCCTCGGCCGCCGCCGGCCGGGGAATTTTCTCTTCGAGCGTTTCCAGCAAACCGTTGATCCGCCGCCCGTGCGTCGCCGAAATGCCCAACAGGGGCGAAAACCCCAGCCGGGCGAATTCGGCCGTGGCCGCGTCCCGTCGCGCGTCGTCGGATTTGTTCACCACCACGATCACGCGTTTCGATTGGGGCCGAAGAAGGCGGGCGAAGGACTGGTCGGAGGCCGTGAGCCCTTCCCCGGCGTCCACGACCCAAACGACGGCGTCGGCCCGGCGGATCCACTCCTCCACCTGGGCCCGAACCGAGGTCAGCACGTCGTCGTTGCCCGGGGAATAGCCGCCGGTGTCGATGACGCGGAAAAGCCGTCCGTTCCAATGGCAGTCGCCCTCCAGCCAGTCCCGGGTGGTGCCGGCGATGGGGGACGTCAGCGCGCGCCGGCTTTCGCAAAGGCGGTTGAACAAAGTCGACTTCCCCACGTTGGGGCGGCCGACGATGACGACGGTGGGCGGCGCGGCGTTTCCGGTCATCCCAATTCCCCCAGCTTCCGGGACCCGAGCCACACGTAATCGATGGCCGAGAGCGTCGTCATCAACACCGTGGCGCCCAGCGCCCAAGGCAAGATTCCCGCGCCCGGCACGGTGAGGGCCAGGACCACGGTCGCCATTTGCAGAAAGGTCGTGCCTTTGCCGAGCCAGCGGGGCTCCACGGTGAAATTGCGGGTCAAAATATAAATCACGTTCCACCCGATCAGGATGAACAGATCCCGGGAGAAAACCACCACGAACACCCACAGCGGAAAAACCTGCAAGTGCGCCAAGGCCAAGTAGGAGGACGACAGCAAAAGCTTGTCCGCGATGGGATCCAGATATTTGCCCAGGGTGGTTTGTTCCCCCCGCCAGCGGGCCACCGCGCCGTCCAAAACGTCGGACAACGCCGCCAAAAGGAAAATCAAGACCGGCCAGCCGCGGGCGCCGCTCAGGAGGCCGATGACCAACACGGGAGTCAACAATAGGCGCAGAAGGGTGATGCGGTTCGCCCAAGTTAAGGCGCGTTTCGGCGGTTTCGTCACGGCAGTCCCAATTCCTTTCTCAATTGACCCCAATTTTTCTCGTCCAGGCGAACGCGCACGCGGGTTCCCTCCGCCTCCGGGATTTTCTCCAGCAAATGCCCCGCCTCGTGAATGCGCGGCATCAAATCCCGCCGGGCGTGGGGCACCAAAAATTCCCGCTCTTTGAGCACTTCGTCCAAGCGTTCCTCGACCCGGGTCAGGAATTCCCCGAGCCCTTCGCCCGTGGTGGCGCTGGCCAAAAGCCGCGATTCCCTCTGGTGGACCGCCCGCTGGGCGGCCGTCAGGGCGTCGGTTTTATTGAACAGCTCGATTTGAGGAAGCGCGTCGGCGGCCAGGGTTTTGAGGACCTCCCGCACGACGTCGCGCTGCGAAATCCATTCCGCGCTCCCGGCGTCGATCACGTGAACCAACAAATCGGCGTTCCGCGCCTCTTCGAGGGTGGCGTGAAAGGCGGCCACCAGATGGTGGGGCAAATGCTGAATGAACCCCACGGTGTCCACGAACAGGGCCGCCCGACCGCTCGGCAAACGGGCCCGCCGGGTGGTCGGATCCAGCGTGGCAAAAAGCTTGTCATCGGCGTAAACCGCCCCGGCGGGGTTTTCCCGGAGAGCGTTCAAAAGCGTTGATTTCCCGGCGTTCGTGTAACCCACCAGGGCCACCAGCGGCATGGGCAATCGCTGGCGGTTTTCCCGCTGAAGGGCCCGTTGCTTTCGAACCTCTTCGATTTCCCGGCGAAGCCGGACGATGCGGTCCCGGATCCGCCGCTGGCTGATTTCGAGTTTTCGTTCGCCGGGTCCCCGGGTTCCGATGCCGCCGACTTGCTGTTCAAACCGGCCGAACTTTTCCGTGACCCGGGGAAGAAGGTAATTCATCTGGGCCAACTCGACTTGCAACTTCCCTTCCCGCGTTCGGGCCCGCTGGGCGAAAATATCCAAAATCAACCGGGTACGGTCGATGATCTTGGCCGGGATGTGTTCCTGCAGGTTTTGCTGTTGGGTCGGCGAGAGGTCGTCGTTGATCACGACGGCCCCCCAGCCTTTTTCGGCCACCGCCCGGGCGATTTCCTCGACTTTGCCCTTGCCGATCAGGGTCGCCGGGTCCCGGGAAACGCGTTCTTGAATCCACACGTCTT
>DAOQNO010000211.1:0-3404 GCA_035332125.1 Elusimicrobiota bacterium
CGGTGTGAGAAATTTCGCGGACGCCAAACGCATGATGGACGAATCCGGCTGCGTGGGGGTGTTGATCGGTCAGGCGGCGGTCGGGAACCCCTACCTTTTTTCGGAGCTCGCCCACGCCGCCCGCGCCGGCGTCGAGGCGCCCCTGCCGGTCGCCCAGCGGTTGGCCCTTTTCCGGGAACACGCGCGACTGATCGCGGAGTTCTACGGGGAGGATCTGGGCGTCCGGCGTTTCCGCAAATACATTCCCTCCTACGTCCACGGGCTTCGGGGGTCCGCGGCGTTCCGCTCCCGGGCCAACGTCACGAATTCCCTGGCGTCCCTCCTTCGATTGATCGATGAATTTGACGCCGCTCTGCGGGATTTCGCCTCTCCCACCGTCGACATTGACACGCCATGGACCGTGTGCTAACATGGGCCGGATTCTAAAACGTCTCTAAAAATAAGGGTTTTTATTCAATGAGCATCAAGTTTGGCACCTCGGGTTGGCGCGCCATCATGGCGGACGAATTCACCTTCGCCAACGTCCGCATCGCCGTTCAGTCCATCGCCGATTATCTTCGCGAAGAGCGCCTCCACAACAAGCCGATCGTCATCGGCTACGACACCCGATTCCTCTCGGAAGATTTCGCCAAAACGGCGGCCGGCGTCCTCGCCGCCAACGGCATGGAGTCGCTGCTCTGCGGCCGCGACACCCCCACCCCCGTGGTGGCCTTCGAGGTGCTCCGCAACAAGGCCGCGGGCGGCATCATCATCACGGCGAGCCACAACCCGGCGACGTATTCGGGCCTCAAATTCAATTCCGCCTGGGGCGGTCCCGCCCTCCCCCAAATCACGCAAAAAATCGAGGCCGGCGCGGAGCCCTATTTGGCCGGCGAAGCGATCCCCAAGACCAGCCGCGAAGCCGTGGGTCTCAAGAAGCGCCTGATCGTGCCCCACGATCCGATGCCCGCCTATTTCAAGCAGTTGGACGAGTTGGTGGACCGGTCCCTGTTGAAACGCGGAAAAATCCGCGTCGTGACCGACGCGCTCTGGGGCGCGGGCCGCGGCTATCTGGACGAATACCTCCGCAAGGCCGGGGTGGAAGTGAACGCCCTCCACACGAACCGGGACGTTCTCTACAACGGCCACGGCCCGTCCCCCGACCCGGAAACGCTGACGGAACTCCAGGCGACGGTAAAAAAATCCAAGGCGAATCTGGGGCTCGCCACCGATGGGGACGCCGACCGTTTCGGCATCATGGACGTCGACGGTTCGATGCTGACCCCCAACGAATTTTTGCCGTTGCTCCTGGACCACCTGGTGAAAACCCGGGGGTGGACCGGGGTCGCGGCCCGCAGCGTCATGACGTCCCATTTCCTGGACGCGGTCGCCAAACGCCGGGGCTTGACCGTTCAAGAAACCCCCGTGGGCTTCAAATTCATCGGCGACGTGATGGCCCACGAAAACTCCGTGTATCCTTCCCGCCAGGGGCACTTCGTGCTGGGCGGCGAGGAATCGGGCGGCTTGTCCATCCGCGGCCACGTGCCGGAGAAAGACGGCGTTCTCGGCTGCCTCCTGGCCGCGGAGATCGTCGCCGTCACCAAGCGGCCCCTTCGCAAGTCCCTGGAAATCCTTCAGGAAGAGGTGGGGACGTTTTACACCGACCGGTTGAATTTCCATCTGACCATGGAAAAAATGTTCGAGTTGCGCGGGCGTCTGAGCCGAAACCCGCCGACCCGCTTCGGCCCCTTGGCCGTCCGGCGCATCGTGGAGACGGACGGATTCAAATTTATTTTGACCGACGGCAGTTGGATCGGGATCCGGTTGTCCGGCACCGAGCCCGTCGTGCGCGTCTATTTAGAAACCCAGGACCGGGCCAAATTGAAGGCCCTCGAGAACGCCGGTCGTGTTTTGGCCGGCGTGTCGACCGGGAAATAGGGAGAGGTTCCATGGCCAAGAAATCCGTGAAAAAAGCGAAGTCGCCCTCGGCGAACGGTTCCAAAACGTCGACCGGCGTTAAAATTTCGGCGGTGCGCGCCCGGGAAATTCTGGATTCCCGCGGCAATCCGACGGTCGAAGTGGACGTCCTCCTTTCCGATGGCGCCGTCGGGCGCGCCTCCGTGCCCTCCGGCGCCTCCACCGGCGCCCACGAGGCGGTGGAGCTTCGGGACGGCGACAAATCCCGCTTCTTGGGCCGCGGCGTCCTCAAGGCGGTCAACAACGTCAACAGCGTCTTGGCCCCCGCCCTGAAGGGCAAAGACCCCCGGGACCAGAAAGCCGTCGACGCCTTGATGCTCGCCTTGGACGGTACGGAAAACAAATCCAAGCTCGGCGCCAACGCGATTTTGGGCGTTTCCATGGCCGTGGCCCGGGCGGCGGCGGATTCCAAAAAAACGCCTCTGCACACCCATTTGCGGCAGGCCTTCGGAATTCGGTCCAAGGATTACATCTTCCCCGTGCCCTTGATGAATATTTTGAACGGCGGCGCCCACGCCGACAACAACGTGGACATGCAGGAATTCATGATCCTGCCGGTCTGCGGCACGCGCTTCCGGGACGCCCTGCGCGCCGGGGCGGAAGTGTTCCACGCCCTTAAAGCCGTCTTGAAGAAAAACGGCCAGAACACGGGCGTGGGAGACGAGGGCGGTTTCGCTCCCAACTTGAAGTCCAACGAAGAGGCCATCCAGGTCATTCTCCAGGCCATCCAAAACGCCGGCTACAAGGCGGGCAAGGACATTTACCTGGGGTTGGATTGCGCGTCGAACGAATTTCACAACAACGGCCAATACCGCCTGGAGGGGGAGATCGCCATTCGCGACCGCTCCGCCGACGAGATGATCGAATTCTACGCCGACTGGGCGGCCAAATACCCCATCGTGTCCATCGAGGACGGCCTGGCCGAGGACGATTGGGCGGGTTGGAAGAAATTGACCGACCGCGTGGGGAAAAAGGTTCAACTCGTCGGCGACGACCTGTTTGTCACGAACACGAAACGGTTGGAGGAAGGCATCCACCGGGGCGTGGCCAACGCGATTCTCGTCAAGGTCAACCAAATTGGAAGCCTCACCGAAACCGTGGACGCGGTGCAAAAGGCCCAAGCCGCGGGCTACGGGACCATCATTTCGCACCGATCCGGCGAGACGGAAGACGCCTTCATCGCCGATTTGGCCGTGGCCTTGAACGCCGGCCAAATCAAAACGGGGTCCGCCTCCCGTTCCGAGCGGATCGCCAAATACAACCAATTGCTTCGCCTCGAGGAGTCCCTGGGCGCGGCGGCCCGGTTTCCGGGCGCGAAGGCCTTCCTGCGCGGGTAAACGTGGGCCGTCTTCTTCGGCGCCGGGGTTTTTGGATCGGCCTCGCGGCCGCCGGGGGAGTCGTGGCGATCAGCGGGGAAAGCGTGCGCGGTTATCTGGCCCAGCGGCGGG
>DAOQNO010000212.1:0-3381 GCA_035332125.1 Elusimicrobiota bacterium
ATCGCCCTTAGCGCCGGCGCCCTTTTGGGAACATTTTTACCATCGATGGCGAACCTGGGTCTGCCCCGCAATCCTCAATACAAGGCTTTCTGGTTGGTCGCGGCCACGTTGTGGATCCTGCCGGCTGTCCTGGGCCTCCCCGCGGATCAACGGGAAAAGAGGCCCCCCCTCGCCCGTCGATCGGGCGAGACGGCCCTCGTTCTTTTGTTCCTCGTCGGCCTTCTCTTGTTTCGATCCCGGAGCGGTCTCGTGGCCTTGTCGGTCGGGGCCGGCCTCCTATTCCACCGCCGATGGGGCGTCCGGGGAACCGTGTGGTTTGTCGTCGCCTTGGCGGCGGCGGTGGTCCTGGCCCCGACCTCCCGCACGGCGGTCGTCTTCAAAACCATCGATCCCTTCGGGTGGTCCCGTCTGGCAATTTGGAAAGCCGCCGGGGCGGGGATCCTGGACCGTCCGCTTTTCGGCTGGGGACCGGGGCTTTTTGCCCGCCTTTACGGCGTCCACCGGGGGCCGTTTCCCCACCAGTGGATTCGCTTCGACCACGACCATTCCTTCGCCCACAACGAATACCTTCAATTGGGCGCCGAATACGGAATTCCGGCCGTGCTTCTCGCTGCCGCCGCGTTTGGTCCGAGAATCTTCGGCGCCCGACGGGCGGCGGATCCGGCCCGTTGGGCGATTTTTTCAGCGACCGCGGTATTTTGCTTTTTCAATTTCCCCTTTTACTCCCCCGTTAATCTCCTGCTGGCCGCCGGTGTTTTCTTCGGGGCGTCTCCGGAACCCAATTCTTTTTCTCCCTCGGACCGGCGCGAGCGCGGGCTTTGGCGCGGAACCTTCGCCGTCCTCGGCGTCATCGCCCTCGCCTCTTTTTTCGCCGCGCGACCAACCGGGACCCGGTTCGTCTTTACGAAGGCCCAATGGGAAAATCGCCTCCATCGGGCCGACGCGTTGGTGCATCCAGCGGCCGGTGGGGAGGCCGATCCCGATGAAGCGGAGGCGATTCTTCGGGAAACCCTCCGACGGTGGCCCAAGGACCCGGAAGCGGGCCACGCCCTCGGCCATTTATTGATCGAACATCGGACCCCCCCCCGGTTGGAAGAAGGACTCCCTTGGCTGCTCCGGGCCGCCGCTCTTGCGCCGACCCGGGCCCCCTGGTGGATGGAGGTGTCCGTGGTTCAGGCCGCCCTGGGCCGCTGGCCCGACGCCCTGGAGTCCGCGCAAAACGCCCTTCGGTTGGAACCGGAATACGCCGACGCCCAATTAATGATCGCCCGGGCGCTCACCCGGACCGGCGATCCCGGGGAAGCCGAACGGTTTTTAGCTCCCCTGCGGGCCCTCCCCCCCCAAGAGCCGGGGTCCCTTTCCGGTTACGGGCAAACCATCACCCACCGGGACCGCGACGCGTATTTGCTCGAATCGGCCTACGCCCAACTGCGGCTCAAGAACCCCGCCGCGGCGTTGGCTTTCCTGTCCGATCGCTCGGCCCCCCCTTCGGCCGAATCCCTGGCCCTGTCCGTGAGCGCTCACCTGGCCCGGGGAGACCGCCGCGCCGCCCGCCGTCTCTGGAACGACCTGCAAGCGAGTTTTCCGGTCAGCCCGGCGGTTAAAGCTTTGGCGGGGGCCTTTGAATCCATGAACGGAAAGGCCCCAAAAGGTAAAATACGACCCACGCCATGATGGTCACGACCCCCACGCCTTTGGAAGGACTTTTGATTTTGGAGCCTCGGGTCCACCGGGACCCCCGGGGGTATTTTTTCGAGGCGTACAACGAGAGGGATTTCAGAGAGACGGGGCTACCGACCGATTTCGTTCAGGACAATGTGAGCGTATCGGTCAAGGGAACCTTGCGGGGGCTTCATTTCCAGCGGGCGCCCCACGCCCAGGGCAAGCTCGTCCGAGTGCTGACGGGCTCGGTGTTCGATGTGGCCGTTGACATGCGGCCGTCGTCCCCGACCTTTGGAAAGTGGTTCGGACTGGAGCTGTCGGAGGAAAACGGCCGGGCCCTTTATCTCCCCCCGGGCTTCGCCCACGGATTTCTGGCCACCGCGGAACGCGTTGTCTTTCACTACAAAGTGACCTCGCTATATCAACCCGGCACTGAAGGGACTTTGCGGTGGGACGATTCAACCGTTGGAGTTCAATGGCCCGACCAAACAGGACCCATCCTTTTGTCCGAGAAAGACCGCGCCGGATTGTCCTGGAAAGACGCGTTACGGCTCCTTTCCCCGAAGTGAACCCGGCGCAACGGATGCAACGGCTCTATTGAAATCTCTCGCCCCCGGTTTCACTCCCATCTGAAACCATTCGGGCCTCTTTCAGAAACCGCGCGAGACATTCCGCCACCGCCCGGTTTCCGGTGGGGGTGAAATGGCACTGGTCAAAAAACATATCCGCACTGGCGCGGGGACGCAACGCCTCGGCCAAATCCAGCACGGGGATTCCGGCCCTTTGACAAACCGCCGCGAGGGTCCTCTGAGGGAACTGGAGGAACGGGTCCGACGTGCGTATCGCGACCTGGGGCCACACCGGCGCCAGAACAACCCCAAATCGCATTTTTCTTTTTCTTAGTCGTTGATTTAATTCGAGGATTTCACGGGCGCTCCAATTCAAATGGGATTCGTTCCAAGCGTCCCCCCAATCGAACCGAGCCAATTGAACCATTCGCCGAAATTCGGAGGGCGACGAACGCCAGCGGCCCTCGTTGAACGCCGTGACCCATTCGTAGCCGGATTGAAGGCTTCGGGATCCTTCAATCCCTTTCCGAATTAGCCAATTTTTTGTTTTTTCATACAACAAACGAACGAGCACGCTCCGATGAAGACATTCGGAGCGATTAACGAACCGAATGATCGGATTGGCGTAAACGTTTTCCTCCGGAAAACCCAAGGGCGGACGGGCGTCGTTCAAATACCAAACAAGAACAACGACGCTCGGGTCTAAACTCAATAACGATTCGAGAAAGTCTTTTTCTTCCCGTAAACCGACGTTTCCCACCCCGGCGTTAAGCACCTCCACCCCCGTCGCCCCATCGCGCAAAAGCTTTTCTTGAAGCAAGCTCACAAAGGTGTCCTCTTCCCGGGTGTGGCCGCTAAGGGTCACGGAATCGCCCAATATCAACAACCGCCGGACTCCGGCCGATTTGGGAAGAGAGATTTCCGGCCCTCGAAGACCGTGCGAATTAATGCGAACGGCAACACGCCCGACGCCGTCCCAAGATTTTTCAAATCCCACCTTTCCGGGAACGTGGTGTCGGACCCCGTACGCATCGTTGTAATAATAAAGATCTTCGCTTCGAACCACAAAATCCTCGGTCAGATGCCGAAAAAAGACACGGGCAAAAATTTCCGACACCGCTAAGCCGATCAGCGCACCGATTCCCAGAAG
>DAOQNO010000213.1:0-3379 GCA_035332125.1 Elusimicrobiota bacterium
GTCCTGATCGGCGACGGACGGGGCGACATCGCCGCGGCCCGGGCCACCGGCGCCCTGGCCGTGGGCGTTGCGTCGGACCCGGAGCGGGCCGCCGTCCTTCGGGCCGCCGGGGCCGACGTCATCGTTCACGGGGATTTTTCGGATTTGGCGGCCCTTCGCCCGGCGCTCGGGTTCGGCGATCGTCCGGGGACGCCGCCTTGGCGCGCCGGACCCGCCGAGGGGGACGTTCGAACGCTGTCGCCGCCCCCCGGACGGGGTCTCGTGTTTCCCCCGACGCTGCGTTTTGACAACGTCTTGGGCAATTACAAGGCCGCCGTTTCGGAAGCGCCGACGGATCGGCGTTACATGCGTTCCGTCGCCCTCCAAAAACTTCCCGGGCTCAGCGCCCAAACCGGATTTGATGTTCTGCTCAGCAACCAGGGCCTTCAGCGAACCGGGTCCTTCAAGCCCTGGATCCTGTCGGGCGTGTTGGGCCGGGTGGCCCGGGACCCCGGGGCCTTCGGCCGGACCCATCGATTCCTCACGACGCCGACCACGGGAAATCAGGGGCAATCCCTCGCCTTTTTCGCCGATTTTCTTCGACGAACCTACCCCCGGGAACTGGGGCACCTTCAAGCGGTCGTGTTCGTTCCGCGGAACGCCCCCGCCGGAAAAATCGAGCGCATGCGGGCCGGGGGCGCGGACATCCGCTTCACGACGGATTACGCCGAAGCCGAAGTTCGTTCCCGGGAATTTGCCGAGCGGGAGGGCGCCTATTTCCTCGCCCACGGCGATGAACGGGCCGTGGAATCCTACGGCGCCCTGGGGTTGGATTTGCTCGTCGCCCTCGCTCAGCGGGAGGCCCCCCACGTCGGTCTCGACCGGTTGGTCCGATGGTTCGATCTCAAGGCCCGGTCGGCTTCCTTGGAGGCCGCCGAATCCGAGGAATTATCAGCGCTGGAAACGGACCTCGCGGGATTGGCGGACACGGCTTTTCTGATCCCGGTGGGAGCGGGGGGCGTCGTGGCCGGGGTGGATTTCGCCCTGAAATCCATCGATCCCCGTTTGACGGTGATCGGCGTGGATTCTTCCCGGGCGGACCCCATGTCCCAATCCCTCGCGCGGGGGGAGATCGCCGCCCAGTCCCCGGCCCCGGACATTTTGGAAAACGGGATCGCGGTGAACGCGCCCGAGCCTCTGGCCTTTCACACCGCCGCGGGTCTATTGGACGCCATGGTGACCGTGCCCTTTGAATCCGTGGCCGCGGGCGTTCGGGCCCATTGGGAAGAGGCCGGTGTCGTTTCCGAAGGCGCCGCCGCCCTGCCCTACGCGGCGTTGGCGCGGTCCCCGGCCCTCGTCGACAATTTACGGCGCCGGGGCGTCCGCCGCGTGGTCCTGTTGGGCACGGGCCAAAACATTCCCGAAGACCTTTGGGCGTCTCTCACCGGCGCGTCGGGCTTCCCCGCCGGGCCCCGGGGCGGCGGCATGCACCACGCGGGCGAAGCCGATTTAAATTCCGATCAATGGCGCGCCCTCCGCTCCCGCGCCCGCCGCGAAGCCTCGGCGGAGGAACGTCGCCGCTGGGCGGCGGATCTCCGGGCCCGGATCGACCGCCAGAGAGACTGGCTCGATCCCTTGGAATTGACGGGCCCTCTCCTGGCGTTGGCGGACCAGCTGGAGCAAAAAAAGCCCCTGGCGGGCGGGGCCTTGGCCTCCCTGGGGGTTCAGCGCCGGCCGTCGCCGGTTCGATGGTTTGTGTTGAAGCCGGTGGCCGGGGAATCCTGGGCCGACCGGATCGAAGGGGCCGGCGAGCGGGTGCCGGCCCGGGGTCGTTCGCCCGAGGAAGTCCGGCTCTATGTCACGGGTTTGGCGGCGGTCATTCACGAAGGATTGGAACACGCGGTTCTTCCCGGTGTTTTGGGACTCAATCCCCGGGACCGCCACACCCTGGCCTACCTGGCCGAGGCGCTGGCCAACGACTGGGACGAGGGGCCCGTTCCCGAGCGAACGTTGGAGGAAATGGGCCGCCGGCGGGCCGTTCAACTCGTCGGTTTTGTCGAGAGATCCCGCGCGGAATTCAACCGGGTTCGCCGACGGTTCGGCGACCGCCCCGCGGTGCGCGAGCGGTTGGAGGCCATCGTGCGCCGCCTGCGCGATCACGCGGAACTCTGCCTTTCGGACCTTCGGGCCTACCCCAAGCCCAACGCGTTTTTCGACGCCTTCCGCGCGGCGGACGAGACTTACTGGACGGGAAACACGCCGGAATTCGGTTCTTCCGTTCGAAAGTTGGACCGAATCGTACGCCAGGCCTCCGTCGAAATTCAACGGCCCCTCCCCCTGTGGCGGAGCGTTGCCCGACGCCTTCGGGGTCGGAACGCCCCCTGGGCCGCGGGCCCCGGTCGGGCGGCCAAGGACCAGGACCTTCCGCCGCGATTGACGGCTTTGCAACGGTCCTGGGATCACTACCAATTTCCGGAATTTTCAACCGCCCTGGCCGCCTTGGCGGCCGGGGCCCGGGAACGCCCCCTGCCCGGCGGCGCCCGGGACATGCTCCGCCTTTGGGCGGCCGCGGACCAGGTGGTGGAGCCGCTTCGCCGTCGGGGGGATTGGAGCGAGACCCGGGTTCTTCAGTCGGAATTCGTCCGGTGGGTCCGGGCCGAAGCCGTTGACCGGGGGGCGGGTTCCCCCTATTGGGAAAAAACGGCCCTGCGTCTCCTGCGGGATTTGTCGACGGACGCCGTGAACGCCGGAGGACTATCGGCCGAGGCCGCCGGGGAATTTCGCTGGGCGTTCGACCTCCTCGATCGCGCCGACCGGGAGGGGGCGCCGGCCCTGTCCCTGTCCGAGCAGCGACGCTTGCTGGCGATTTTGGCCGGGGGGGAGACCACGCCGCTGGAACGGGGCGTCCTGTACGAGAAAGCCCGAAACGCCCTGACGAAATTCAAAGGGTCCTTTCGTGAAAAGTTGGAGGACGTGACTCTTCGCGCCGCCCGTTTCAACGTGCCCAAGGGGCGCCCGTCCCCCATCGAATTGCTGGCGGTCGTCACCTGGTCCTCGGATTTGGCCTTTGAAGACCTCGTGGCCATTCTTCGGGATTATTTATCGGGGCGATTGTCCCGGGACCGCGCCGAAAGCCGGTTGATTCAAGGCGGGAACGCCGCGCGGTCCGCGGTGGCCATGGCGTTGGACCAATGGGACGAAGGGTTGGATCCGGTTTCCGCCGCCAGCGGTCGGCTGCTTCCCCGGGAGGTGTCCCGTTGGACCCTTCGCGCCGCCGGCGCCGGGGCGACCCTGCTCTTTTTTGTTTCCACTTGGGGGGCGCTGGCGGGATCGTCCGTTGATGTTCGTTGGGCGGCGCCCCTCTTCGCCCCGGCGATGTTGCTGGGGGCCTTGCGGCCCT
>DAOQNO010000214.1:0-3368 GCA_035332125.1 Elusimicrobiota bacterium
CCCGCCGGTGACGGGCCGGCCGTTGCCCGGTCGGCTGTCGTCCAGTTGGCCCCGGTAGGCGAGGCGGCGATCGCTGTTGAAGACAAAAAAATCGGGGGTACAGGCCGCGGCGTACGCTTTGGCCACGGATTGGGATTCGTCGTAGAGGTAAGGGAACGAAAATCCGACTTCGGCCGCCTGGGCCCGAAGGCCGGCGGGGGCGTCGTCGGGGTATTCGGCGGCGTCGTTGGCGCTGATGGCGACGACGGCGACGTTTTTCGGCGCGTAGTCCCGGGCCACGCGGGCCAATTCCTTTTCCACGTGCTTCACGTAGGGGCAATGGCGGCAGAGGAACATGACCAGCAGGGCGGGTTTCCCCGCGAAATCCTCCAGGGAGACTTTTTCCCCGGAAACGACGTCGGGCAATTGAAACCCGGGGGCGGGGGTGCCGAGGGGCAGCATGGTCGACGGAGTCAAGGCCATTGGGCCCATTCCTGAACGGACGATAATTCCACGCAGGAAGTATACGTCCGCCGATCGGCCCTGTCAAAGGGCCGCAGCGGCCTCCAAAAAAATATTTTCAATTATGATCGCTGTCATGTACGGGATTCAACAAATTGATATATACATGAGGTGAATCGGCCGGCGAATCGCGTCGGGTTCCCGGCTTTTTTCGTTTCCCTTTTGCAGTCGAGCGGGTTCGAACCGCTTGTTTCCGACGAAAGTCATTTCGGAGGTCCCGCGAAAGCGGGACAGGCCGCAACCCCGACCCCGGTCGCGCATCGACCGGCCGGACTCTTGAGGATAACCATGAGACCAATCCAACGAAGTTTCTTGCTGAAATTGTGGATGGCCCTGGCCGTGGGCGGCCTGGGCCTCGCCTTCTCGGGGGGAAAGTCGGTTCGAGCCGATGACGCGGCCGCTCCCGCCCCCGCGGTGGAAGCGGAAAAGCCGGAGTTGGTGGGGGCCTCGGCCTGCCTCGCCTGCCATCAGGAGCAGGGGGAGGCTTTTAAATCCACCCACCACGGCGAATATTTGGAAAAACGCAAGGGCGTCGATTTTGAGAAATCCTGCGAAACGTGCCACGGGCCCGGATCCCTCCACGCGGGCGCCGCGGGCGACAAGGCCAATCCCGGTTTCGCCACGATTCGCACCTTCAAGAACCAGCGGTCGGAGCAAGTGTCCGCCGCCTGCTTCCAGTGCCACAAGGACGCCGAGCGGTCCCACTGGGCCGGCGGCCCCCACGCCCGGGCCAACGTGTCCTGCGTGTCCTGCCACAGCGTTCACAACGCCAAGGGCGAGCACGGGCAATTGGTCAAAGCGTCGATCAAGGAAACCTGCTTCCAGTGCCACTCCGACGTCAAGGGACAGATGCGGCGCTCCGCGCACATGCCGGTGGACGAAGACAAAATGAGCTGCACGTCCTGCCACTCGCCCCACGGCACCGGTTCGCCGAAACAATTGAAGGCCCAGAGCATCAACCAATCCTGCTATCAATGCCACCAGGACAAACGGGGGCCGAACCTCTGGGAACACCTCCCGGTGCGTGAAAACTGCTTGAACTGCCACAACGCCCACGGATCCCACCACGAGAAGATGCTCGTGGCGAAACGCGCGTTCCTTTGCCAGCGTTGCCACGCCGGCACCCGGCACCCGAGCACGCTGTACGACGCCACCGACATCACCAACGGCAACAACCGAATCGTGGGGCAGACCTGCCAGGACTGCCACTCGAACATCCACGGGTCGAACCACCCGTCGGGCAAGTTCTTGTACCGCTAGAGGAGGAGAGACATGACAATGAAATCAATGTTTCGCAGCTTCGCCGGTCTCCTGCTCTTGGCGGGACCCGCGGCCCTTCGGGCCGAAACGAAGGTGAGTCAGGAAATGGTCACGGGCGCCCAGGTCGTCGATCAAAACAATCCCGAGGCCAAATTCGAGGAATACCGGGAAGTTCCCAACGGGGCGTTCATCGACCTTTATTCGATGGAGGTCGAAGGCGACAAGAACGACTTTTCCTTCACGGCCAAGAAAGTCCGGCAGGAGGACCAATCGGCGGCGGCCAAGTTCAACAACGGTCGCTTGTCCTTGGACGTGACCTACGACCAAATCCCGCACAATTGGTCGGAAAACGCGAAAACCCTCTACACCGAGGTCGCTCCCGGCGAATTCCGCCTTCCGGACGGCATGCAGGCCACCTTTCAGGCCAATCCGGGCACGGCGGCTTGGCAGAACATCATGGCGAGCACCTTCGCCGGCCTGGCCCACGCCCAGGAATTGGCCAGCCGACAGGACAAGACCTCCGTGGCCATGGGATACGCGCTGTCGGACAAGGTCCAGTTGGGAATCAACCTGTCGATGGAAAAGAAGAACGGCCACAAGCTCATGGCCATGCCCTTCGGGTTCAGCCACGCGGTGGAAATCGCCAAACCCATCGACCAGACGGTCTACGAATCCAACGCCCAGATCGGTTACATGGCGGGGGGGATGAACCTCTCCCTGGGTTACGGGGCTTCGCTCTATCAGAACGATATCAACACCGTCATCTGGGACAGTTCCCGTCGATCGACCGACCGCCTCTCCAGCGCTTCGGGCTACAGCACCGGGGATCAATCCTCCCAAGGACGCATGTCCATGCAGCCGGACAATCAGGCCCACACGTTCTCCCTGGCCGGCGGGTTCGACCTCCCGGCGAAAAGTCGCCTGGACGCGGACATCTCCTTCACGCAAATGTTGCAGAACGACGAGTTGCTGCCCTACACCATTAACACGGCCTTAAACGCCTCGACCAACACCGTCGGGATCGACGCCTTTGATCCCGCCACGCTCCCGGTCAAGGACGCCAACACCAAGCAGACGCTGTGGGTGCAAAACTACACCTTGACGAACCGCTCCTTCAAGAACGTGGTGGTCGGTTTCAAGGCCCGTTCGGAGCAACTGGGGAACAGTTCCATGGAAATCACCTTCCCCGGGGCGGCCCGGATGGATCAGGGATGGTCCACGGCCCCCATCTCCACGGACCGGTTCGAATACCGCAAGTTGGCGGTCGGCGCCAACGCCGACTGGGATCCCTCCTACCGGTTGGGCTTTACCCTGGACTTGACTCAGGAAAAAGCCACCCGCGAGCACCGGGAGTACAAAGAAACCGATGAGCGGATCTTGACGGGGAAAGTTCGCTATCGTCCGGCGGCGTGGCTTTCCGTTCGCGGCCGCTACGTGAACGCCGATCGAAAAGCGAAAGATCTCGAAATCGAAGATTTTGAGGACGCGTCCGGCACCTTGATCGAATTGCCCGGTCTTCGACGGGCGGACATCGCCGCCCGCGAACGCAACGCCGGCGACGTGACGGTCCAGATGTTCCGAGGGCCGGTCAGCGTCGGTCTCCTGGG
>DAOQNO010000215.1:0-3361 GCA_035332125.1 Elusimicrobiota bacterium
GCCACAACGAGCATGAGCTCGATCAGTGTGAACCCGCGGTTCTCCGGTCGATGTTTCAATAGAGGCTCCAGGTCGTGCCTTTTGAATCGGAGTGGGTGCAGTTGACGACCACTTTCCCATTTGTGAAATCGTAAGCCCAGCCGCGGTGTAAAATTGTGTTGCTCATGTTGTCGTCTGCAACGATCGAGGAGGCGCTTGTAAAGGCGCAGTTCAAATGAGTGGGAACCGTCGGTATTTGAATGGAAGGAAACTCTTCCAAGTATTTGGGAACCAGGGGGCGGCTCCCGGCGACGCTCCAATGATTCAAATCGGCGGGGTAACGCCCCTCGTTGTCGGAATAATAAATGCTGATCGCGCTGCGGACGGTCCCGAGTTTTCCTAGAATGGCCGCCTCCTTGGCCCGAATCACCAGAGAGGCGAATTTCGGCAGTGCTATGGCCGCCAGCAAGCCGATAATGGCCACAACGAGCATGAGCTCGATCAAGGTAAACCCCCTCCATGGCGGAGCGCGTTTCATACTTCAGGTTAGGCCCCATCGTCGGAAAAATCAATCCCATTTATGACCGTTTTCGTCGTGGATCGACGAGCGGCTCATCCTCCACGGGTCCGACGCTAGGCGACGCCGCCCGGGGAGGGAAATAGGTAAACTGTCCCCCATTGTCATGGCGACCTTGATCAGTTGCAAAGACCTTTCTAAAACCTACGGCGCGCGGCCCCTTTTCGAGGGGCTGTCCTTCGGCCTGTTTGACGGGGAGCGCACGGGGTTGATCGGCCCCAACGGGACGGGAAAATCCACCCTCTTGCGAATCCTGGCGGGGCTGGAAAAACCGGACGACGGGGACCTGGCCGTCCGACGGAACCTGCGCATCCGCTATCTGGCCCAGCAGGATCAATTCCCCGAGGCGGAAAAGGGCGTGACGGTGCGGGAGGAACTGACCCGGGCGCTCCAGGGCATCGGACTGGAGGATTACGAAATCGACATCCGCGTGGAGGACGGGCTGGGGGCTTCGGGGTTTAAACCGGACCAGCCGGTCAAGGAGCTGTCGGGCGGGTGGCGGAAGCGGTTGGCGATCCTCTCCCAGGTGTTGTGCGAGCCGGATTTGCTTCTTTTGGACGAACCGACCAACCATTTGGATCTGGCCGGGGTGTTGTGGCTGGAACGGCTGATGGGCGGGGTGGAATTTTCCTTCGTGGTGATCACCCACGACCGGCGGTTTTTGGAATCGGTGTGCAACCGGGTGATCGAACTGCACAAGCGCTACCCCGAGGGGCACTTCAGCAGTTCGGGAAACTACAGTGACTTTTTGAAAAACCGCGAGGACCTCTTTAACGCCCAGGCGGTGCGGGAAGACTCCATGCGGAACATCGTGCGCCGGGAAATGGAGTGGCTGAGCCGGGGCCCCAAGGCCCGGACGACCAAGCAAAAGGCCCGCATTGACCGCGCGGGGGAGCTGATGGGGGAGCTGAAAGACTTGGAATACCGGAACGCCCAAACCCGGTCGGCCTCGATCGATTTCACCTCCAGCGATCGTCGGACGAAGAAACTGGTGGAACTCACCCACGTGAAAAAAAGCATGGGCGGGCGGAAACTCTTCGGCCCCCTCAACCTGGTGCTGAGCCCCGGGGACAAGTTGGGCCTATTGGGCGGAAACGGAAGCGGAAAAAGCACGCTCCTTAAAGTGTTGGCCGGGGCCTTGGCCCCCGACGGAGGGGACATTCGACGGGCCGACGGGCTCAAGGTGGTGACCTTCGACCAGCACCGGGAGCCCCTGGACCTTTCCATGCCGCTTCGCCGCGCCCTGTGCGAGTCCGGCGAATTCGTTTTTTACAAAGACAAGCCCATTCACGTGGTGGGATGGGCGGACCGGTTTTTGTTCAACAAAGAACAATTGGACGTGCCGCTCGGGCGGCTGTCCGGGGGCGAGCAGTCGCGGGGCATGATCGCGCGGCTGATGCTCCGCCCGGCGGACATTTTGTTGCTCGACGAACCGACCAACGACCTGGATTTGAATTCCCTGGAAGTGCTGGAGACGAGCCTGGCGGAATTTTCCGGCGCGCTGGTGCTGGTGACCCACGACCGCTACCTGTTGGATCGGGTGAGCCAACAAATTTTGGCCCTGGACGGGCGGGGCAACGCCCACTTTTACGCCGACCTGGCCCAATGGGAAGACCGGGACACCAGCGGCGAAATCGAATTGACCCCGCCCGCGCCCCCGGCGCCCGCCGCCCCGAAGAAGGCGCTTTCCCCGGCGGAGGCCAAGGAACTGAAAACCATGGAAAGCAAAATCCACGACGCGGAGGAGCGGCGGGAGAAGGCCCGGGAATCCCTGCTGGACCCGGCCATCGCCACCGACGCGGCGGAGCTCATGGCCCGGCAAAAGACCGTGGACGAGTGGACCCAAAAGATCGAGGCCCTTTACGCCCGGTGGGATGAATTGGAAGTCCGGGGGGCGGAATAACGGAGCCGGTTCCGCCGCATTGTCGGTTCCGCTTTTTCGGGGTCCAAGTCGAGAACGGGGTCGGACGGGTTGTGCAAAAGGGGCATCGTCCGTGGATCGTCGTTCCAACACCGGGCATCCGACGGTAATAACATTTTTCCGTTTATCTCCCTTGACCCCTCCCCAAGCCGAGAGACATCGCCCTGGAATAGGGGGGGGACGGGGTTTATAATTGGAGCGTGAAAGGTCTCTTGGAACCGAAGACGCATTTGAAAAGCCCCCCGGCTCAATCCGGGAAGGAAAAACGTTTGGTCCCCCGGGGGTTTACGTTGATTGAGCTGATGCTGGTGGTGGCCATCATTGGGCTGCTGGCGGCGATCGCGCTGCCGAAATTTGCCAACCTGGTGGATCGCGCCAAAGAAGCCCGGATGAAGGGCGCTTTGGGCGGTTTTCGGAGCGCGATTAATATTTATTACGTCGACAACGAGAGCCTATACCCGACGCTGCCGAACACATTGACCGTGGGCGGGAAATACCTCGACGCGTTTCCGGATTTTGATGCCCCGAGCTATTTGGCCGGCCACCACTGGTACACGGGAATCAGTTCCTTTCGGTTTGGGACGGCCTACCCGCCTGTTTTTATGGCGCCGCCGACCCCTGGGCAGGATTGGACGTCTGGCGCTTGGTATTACCCTTGGGGTACCGTTAGAATTTACTGCACCCACACGGATAGCAAGAATACGACTTGGAGCTTGTATTGAACGCTGGTTGAATTTGCTCCCCGGACGTGGCTCTCGGAACCTGTTTGCAATGCCATCGTTTATTTGGATAATCCTGTCGGGCGTTCATAGCCCGGGGGTCCCGGTAACATGATCGGTCGCATCTTTTCCTTTCAACGCAGCGCGGTGCCCTGGGCTTTTTTC
>DAOQNO010000216.1:0-3333 GCA_035332125.1 Elusimicrobiota bacterium
TGGTGTATTTTCGCCGCCCCGCGGTGAGATAGACGGACTCGAAAAGACCCGTGGATTTCCCGATGGGGACCAGTCGCGCCCCGGGGGTTTGGACGGCGGCGGTCAGGGCGTTCAAAACCGCCACCCCGTGACCCCCGAGGGCCAGCCGACGGGCCAACTCCACGTCGTCGACTTCCACGAGGACCTTGGGGGAGATGCCCCATTGATCCCACAGGTCCCGAACCTCCCGATAGGCCCCTCCCGCCGGCAACACCATCGGCTGACGCCCCAAATCGTCGGGCCAACGACGCACCGCGGCCGCCCGGCGCGGGACAGCCGCAAACACCAGGGGGATCCGGCCAACGCGTTTCGTGATGAATTCGTCCTTGGTTCCGGGGGGCAACCGCGACGTGCTCAGGACCAAATCAAGCCGTTGCTGACGAAGGTCCTCCGCCAGAGCGGCCGTCGATCCCTCCCGCACAATCAGCGGGGCCCCGGGAAAATCCGCCAGGGCCCGTTCCAGCAATCGATGAGCCAGGGCCCGGGGGGTGCCGGTGGCGACCCCCAGCTGCGCGCCCGTCGGGGACCCGGGGGCCCGGTCCCGAAAGACGTCCTCCAATTCCCGGCCGAGGCCGAAGATGCTTTCGGCGTAGTCCAGGACCCGCCGGCCGTCCTCCGTAAGGACCAGCCGCCGGTTTCGGCGTTCAAACAGCGGCCGCTTGAAAAACCGCTCCAGTTCCTTGATCTGGGCGCTGATCGTCGGCTGGGCGAGCAAAAGCGTTTCCGTGGCCTTGGCGATGCTCCCGGTTTTGGCCACCGTGTAAAAGTAAAAGAGATGGTGGTAGTTCAGAGGAATCATTTATTAAACCTATATATATATTTTTATTTATCTATTGGACAAATGCAATGGGGGACCGGTAAAATGGTCTTTCAAATACACAAGGGAGGACCCCCATGCTGAAAGCCTTTCAAGAAAAATTGACGCGGTTGGCCAACGACCCCCAGGACCCCTTTCGACAACGGGTCACCGAACGGGTGGGCCCGCTGGAAGCCCCCCGCACCGAGGCTCCGCTTCGACGGATGATTTTGGCCATGCCCGACATGCTGGGCCAAATCGCCTCTTGGTCCCGGGAGCTGGGAATGCCCCAGCCCTTGAAGAGGGCCCAGGTGTTCGCCCTGGCGTACATCGTCAACCCGGAGGACTTCCTGCCCGAGGGCGCGTCGGGGCTCTATGGGTATCTCGACGACGCTTACATCGTGGCCGCCACGTATTACCGGACCATGCAGGAAGTCGGTCCCGCGGGCCTGCGCCCCCTGACCGACAACGTGTCCCTGGCCCTCGCCGTGCCCGAATGGGTGGAAGCCTTTCGGCGTTACTGGCCCGAACTGGCGGAGCGGATCGACGACCTCCTCGACACGCATTTGGATCGCCCGGACGCCCGCCGAATGGGCAACGGCCGTTGGCTGGGGTCGCGGCGACCCGTCGCGCGGACCGCGGCGGTCGCTCGAAACCGGGCCCCGCGACGTTCTTAACCGACTTAAGGAAGGAGATCATTCCATGAATCGACTAAAAACAACGGCGCTGTTGGGATTGTTGACGGCCTTGCTTCTGTGGATGGGGCAAGCCCTGGGCGGCTCGACGGGCTTGGCGATGGCTCTTCTGATGGCCGGGGCCATGAACTTCGCGAGTTATTGGTGGTCGGACAAGATCGTGCTGGCGATGTCGGGCGCGAAACCCCTCGGGGAGCGGGAAGCCCCGGACCTTCATCGGATGGTTCGGACCCTGTCCATAAAAGCGGCCATTCCGGTTCCCCGGCTCTATCGTCTGGCTCAGGCCGCCCCCAACGCCTTCGCCACGGGGCGGGATCCGGCCCACGGCGCGGTGGCCGTGACCGAGGGGCTTCTGGCCTCCCTGGACCGGGCGGAAATCGAGGGCGTGTTGGCCCACGAAATCGGCCACATCAAAAACCGGGACACCCTGACCATGACGGTGGCGGCGGCCCTGGGCGGGGCCTTGTCGATGCTGGCCGACATGGCCCTGTGGGCCACCCTGGCGGGGCGTTCTTCCTCGGACAACGACGAGGGCGGTCACCCCCTGGCGGGACTGGTCGGGGTGATCGTCGCCCCCCTGGCGGCGCTGTTGATCCAAGCCGCCATTTCCCGCTCCCGGGAATTCGACGCGGACGAGGCCGCGGCCCGCCTGTCGGGAAATCCCCGGGCCCTGGCGAGCGCCCTGCTCAAAATCGAAGCCATGGCCAAACGAAAGGCCCTGCCCACGTCGCCCACCGCGGCGCACCTGTTCATCGTTAATCCCCTTCGGGGGGGCGGTTTGTCGGGCCTCTTTTCAACCCACCCGGCCACCCGGGAGCGGGTCAAGCGTTTGGAAGCCCTGGCCCGGGAAGGCCTGTCCTGGGCGGCGTGAGATTGGTTCGTTCAAGGAGGATGTCGTGCTGAAAGCCTTTCGCAATCAATTAAACCAGTTAAGCCTCGTCGATCGGGATTCCTGGACCCAGCGCGTGACGTCGGCCCTGGGCGGGCGACGGGATTCCGGAACCGAGGAGGACGTTCGGGGGTTGATCCTGGCCCTGCCCGACCTGCTGGAGCGGGTTCGCCGGTGGTACGATCGGGCCGACGTACCGGAAAATTTCCGTCGGCTTCACGGCATCACCTTGACTTACCTGTATCACCCCGCGGACCTGGTTGAAGACAAGGGGTTGTTCGGCTATCTGGACGACGCCTATTTGGTGGGGCGGGTTTTTGTCCTGACCGCCCAACGACTGACCCGGGACGGCGTGGCCTTGGAGGAGGACGTGGCGGCGCGGCACACGACCCTGGAGCGCGGGCTCGCCTCCGCCCGGCGGGTGTTGCCCGAGGAAACGAACCGCTTGGACGCGCTGGTGGCCGATTACCTTTCCGGAGACCTGAAGGCCTTCCGGCGCCTCATGGACGAAACCGAAAAGCTGGCCGTGGGGAAACAGTAAAATGGTTTCGTGGAACCCGAAATGACGACGATCATGCTTTTGGGGGGCCTGGCCCTCCTGGTCCTGGGAGCGGAGTTTTTGATCCGGGGCTCCAGTCGATTGGCGCTCCGGGCGGGGATTCCAAGCCTGGTGGTGGGCCTGACCATCGTGGCCTATGGGACGAGCGCTCCGGAAATGGTCGTCAGCGCCAAAGCCGCCTTGGCGGGGCAGGCCGATCTCGCCCTGGGGAACGTCGTGGGGTCCAATATTTTCAAC
This sequence comes from Elusimicrobiota bacterium, assembly GCA_035332125.1. Lineage (GTDB taxonomy): Bacteria > Elusimicrobiota > Elusimicrobia > FEN-1173 > FEN-1173 > JADKIY01. The sequence continues at coordinate 3,216 of DAOQNO010000216.1, forward strand.
GTTCTGTTTATCTTGGGGGCCTCGGCCCTGCTGGCCTCCTTACTGGTCAGTCGTCCCATCATTCAGCGGGAAGTTCCCATCATGATCGGCGTCAGCGTTCTCCTCTGGGTCCTGGCCC
>DAOQNO010000217.1:0-3332 GCA_035332125.1 Elusimicrobiota bacterium
GCCGCTCCTCGTTTTTTCCGTGGCCGATCGTCTGCCCGGAATCCTGGCGGCGAATTATCGCGCCCACGGCGTGGACGCGCGGCCGGCCGCGCCCTCGGGCCCCGCGGCCCTGGCGGCGGGGCGGAGCGATTGCACCGGCAAGGAATGCCTCCCCTATCAAATGCTTTGGGGGACCTTTCGGAAAACCCTGGAGGACCTGGCCCCGGGAACCCCCGCCCGCCTTTTGCAATTTTCCGGTGAGGGCGCCTGTCGAAATTGCGTTTTTTCCGCCAAGGATCAGATGTCCCTGGCCCGCAACGGATGGGCCGACCGGGTGGGCGTCCGCCACTTCGGACCGGAGCCCCGTTTGGGTCGGGCGTTCTTTTTCCGGTTGTACGCGGGCGTCGTCGCCTGGGAATTGCTGCATCAACTGGCGTCTTACCATGGGGCCCGGGCGGCGGCCCCGGCCCGGGCGCTCTACGATCGTTTTGGGGAGGAATTGGAAAACATCATGGCCCGTCCCGGAGCATCGGGCCCGCGGGGATGGGCCGCGGCGGGGGGCGTCGCCGTCGACGTCCACGCGCTGCTGCTCCGGGCCTCCCGGGCCTTCGCCGAAATGTCCGGACCGGCGCCCCTTCGGCGGGCGCTGTTGTCCGGCGACGTCTACGTCCGTCTGGACGCCGGGGCCAACGACGATTTGGTTCGACGCCTCAACCGCCTGGGGGTGGCCGTTTTGGTGGAACCGCTGTCGTCCCTGGCGGAATACATCCTGGATGAAAAGTCCGCCGAGCTTTTCCGACTGCCGACGGGCTTTCCGGAACGGCCCCTCACCCGGGCCGCGATGGTGGGACTCCGCCGATGGTATCACGCGGCGGCCCGGCGGTACAACCCTTGGTTGCCCACGGTGACTCCGGCGGACATGGCGGAGGGCACCCGGGGCAAACTGGACCGCCACCCGCGCGGGGAAGCGCCGGTGACGCTGGGAAGCGTGTATTCCCATTGGAACCGGGGTCTGTGCGACGGCGCCGTGGTGGCCAGCCCCTGGGGGTGCGGACCGGCGTTGGTCGCCGAAAATCTTCTACGGCACGATAAGGAGATCCCGCTCCTGTTCCTTTACTGCGACGGGTCGCCCATCGATGACCGAAAATTGAACGCTTTCGCCTTCCGCCTCCGGCGGACGCCGGCCCGCTCTTCGGGATCAAAGGAGGAAAGGCCGGGGACTCTTTCCCGGGGCTGACTCCAGTGGTTCGAAAGACATCGGGGAACCGATCGGGAGAAGCGGCTGGACCGTGGGAAAGTCGGATTGCCCTTTAACGCGGGAGCGAAGGAAGGGTTTGGAGCCCTTCGAAACGGGGTGTGACGTGAGCCGACGAAGGGTCATTGATTTTTCGCGGAACGGAACCGCCGGATTTACGCTCATCGAGCTGATGCTTGTGGTCGCCATCATCGGCCTTTTGGCCGCCATCGCCCTTCCCAAATTCGGGGAAGTGCTTCGCAAGGCCAAGGAAGCTTCCGTCCGGGGAAAGTTGGGCAGTCTTCGGTCGGCGATGGAGTTGTATTACGTGGACAACGAAGGCGCTCTTTATCCGCGGTGGACCACCAATCAGGGCGTGCCGCTTCTGGTCCCAAAATACATCGACGCGATTCCGCCGATCGGCGTTCCCCACTGGGACGACTCGCCCGAAACGAATCAATTGGTCAGCAATATCGTCCCCAACTGTGATTTGGCCCACGCCTTCGACGATCGTTACGTTTACCAGGATTTTATATCGCCGCCGAGGTATGTCTTGTACGTGGCGTGCATTCACACGGACGCCCGCCGAGGAACGTGGAGCCAATACTGAAAGGTCTTTGGGGGGGCCGGGAGGGGGCGAAGCGCATTCCAAGCCAGTGGGACGAAGTCCCGCGGGGGCGTCGGGGCGATGACGGTCGCCCGCGTTATTCCCGCTCCATGGAAATCCGCGTGATCCTTCCGCTGTCGCCGTTTTTTCCCCAGGGGACCAGGTAGGCGCGGCTTCCGTCGTAGGCGGCCCCGGTCGATGTCGGAACGCCTTTGCTGGGAAAGGCCCTCCAGGATCGGGGATCGGAAAAGGATTTCCGACCGTCCCAGACCACGAAGGACGGGGGTTTCCTCGTCCTGAAGTTGAAAGTGGGGCAGAAATGGACAAACCCTTCGTTGTCCCGCCAACCGAATTGGTATCCGCCGCGGGCCTCTTTGTCCACCTCGGAGAGATCGATAAAGGACCAGGCGGATCGATCGGCCAAGGGACGGCGCGTGTCGTAGGCGGCCGCGAGATTGACGCTTTGTTTAAAAAGGTTGCGAATCGATAGGTCCCGATAGGGAACCAGGACCAGGTAGGGACCGGAAACGATTCCCCCGGTGTAACCCACGGCTTTTGGATGAAGGCGGGTCAGGTCCACGCTTTCGTAGGAAGAGGGGGATCCCAAAGGCTTGGAAGGGTTGTAGCGGATCAAAATATTTCGGTCGTAAGGAATCAGGTAGATCCACGGTTCTTTGACCGCGCAGGATTGGTATCCAACAGCGTCCGGGTGGACGAGGGCGGTCAGGTCGACCCAATCCCACGAACGGGGGTCGGCAAAGGGGCCTCGGCTGTTGTACCGGAGGAGATTTCCATGGCGATGGAACCATGGGGGGCCCCGGGTCGGCTCGCCGTAAGGCACAAAAAAGGCGTAACCGTTTATTTCCGCCCCGGTGATCCACCCCATTCGCGCCGGCGCACGGGGGAGGGACCCGACGCGAAACGTCTCGTAGGCGGCGGGGTTGGACATTCCCTTGAGGCGGTCGTAGCGAAGGGCCAAGTCGTTGGGGCCCATTTCCCCGTTGGTCTCTTTTCGAAGGGGGGCGAAGTAACACCAATGGGATTGATCCAGGAACCCGGTTCCGAACCCTTGGGCGTCGGGGGTGAGCAAAGCGGACAAATCCACCGCTTCATAACTCGAGGGGGAAAAAAAGTCCCCATCGATCCAATAACTCAAGAGCGTTCCGCTGGGGCGGCTCAAATACCCTCCCCACGGGTAAAACAACACCCGCCGGCCGAGAGGGTCAAAATCCCCGCACTGAAACCCTTTGGCTTGGGGATGAACGGTCGTGGCATCGAAGAAATCGATGGATTGGTGTGGGAAGTCCGATGTTCGTTTGTCGACGGGGAGAGGATCCGCCCCGTTTAAAACAGAGGTCAAGGAGAAGAAAAGGAGGGGGATTGCCCCGAAGGATTTTTTCACGCGTGTTCCTGGGCGTCGTCGCGGGCCTGGCCGCCCTCTCCCAGGGAGTAATTGCAAATGGCGGAATAACAGAAAACCCTCCAACTTGGGCTCCGATCGAATTCCCAAAC
>DAOQNO010000218.1:0-3325 GCA_035332125.1 Elusimicrobiota bacterium
CTCCCCGACCTTCGGCGCATCGTGATGGCCGTCTTCGTTTCGGCGGGGGCCTCCGCCACGGCCCTGTTCCTTTACCGGCGCCTCGATCAAGTGCCCCGATCGGTCCTGGTGTTGGATCCCATTCTTCTCGTTTGCCTCATGGGCGCCAGCCGGTTTCTCTACCGTTCCTGGAAAGACGGGCATTTGATTCCCTTTCGAAAACTGGCGACCACGCCCGTTCTGGTTCTGGGCGCCGGCCGCGTGGCGTCGATGTTGCTTCGGGAATTGGCCCAGGACGGTCAGTGGCGCGTGGTCGGGCTCATGGACGACGATGTCACCAAAAAAGGGCGTCTTCTCTCCGGCGTCCCGGTGTTGGGTCCCATTTCGGAATTGGAGCGGCACGCCCGGGAACGCGGCGTTCATCAAGTCATTTTGGCCATTCCCTCGGCGTCCCCGGCCCGTCGCCGCGCCCTCGTGGAAACGGCGGCGGGGCTGGGGTTGACGGTCTTGACCGTGCCCACCATGGACGATTTGCTCACGGGCCGCATTTCCGTCTCCCGGGTCCGCCGCGTGGAGTTGGAGGATTTGTTGGGCCGCGGCCGCGTTAAATTGAACGACGCCGGCCTTCACGAACTGCTCACCGATCGCACGGTCCTGGTGACCGGCGCGGGCGGGTCCATCGGGTCCGAACTGTGCCGTCAGATCGCCCGATTTTCTCCCCACTTGTTGATCCTCTACGAGGCGAACGAATACGCCTTGTATCAGGTGGAGCAGGAATTTGGGGAACGGTTCCCGGCGACGCCCCTGGCCGCCCTGGCGGGGGACGTCCGGGACGCGGCGCGGTTGGAGGAAGTGTTCCAGCGGTTCCGGCCCGAGGTCGTGTTCCACGCCGCCGCCTACAAACACGTGCCGCTCATGGAAAACGACAATTGTTGGGAGGCCGTACGCAACAACGTCCTGGGAACCTACCGGATCGCGCGGGCCTCGATGCAGGCGGGGGTTCGGAAATTCGTCCTCATTTCCTCCGACAAAGCGGTGAACCCCACCAACGTCATGGGCGCCACGAAACGGATGGCGGAAATGGTGTGCCAAGGCCTTCAATCGCCCGGGGGCGAGACGCGGTTCGTGGTGGTCCGTTTTGGAAACGTTCTCGGCAGCACCGGAAGCGTCATTCCCAAGTTTCGCGAGCAAATTGCCAAGGGCGGACCGGTGACGGTCACGCACCCGGACATCACGCGTTTTTTTATGCTGATTCCCGAGGCGGCCCAATTGGTTCTCCAGGCGGGCTACATGGCCCAGGGGGGCGAAATTTGCGTGTTGGACATGGGTTTGCCCGTGCGCATTTTGGATTTGGCCAAGGACATGATCCGTCTTTCGGGGTTCAACCACGAAGAGATCAAAATCGTTTTTACCGGCCTTCGTCCCGGCGAAAAGCTCTTTGAAGAGCTGTTGGCCGACCAGGAACAAACTCTGCCGACGCCCCATCCGAAAGTGCGGGTGGCCAAAGCCCGGACGGTGCCCGCCGGCTGGTTGGATTACGTGGTGGGATGGGTCGACGCCGACGTCCGTGTGCCCGACGCGGAGGTGAAGGCCGAAATGAAGCGGTTGGTGCCGGAATACACGCCGCCCGCGGGGGCTTCGGCCCCCGTCCCGTTGCCCCGTTCCGGGCGCTGAATTCGCTCCTTCCCGCCCACCGAAACCGTTGGCATCCCACTTGTTTGATCGGTGTCGATTCGGTGGAATCACCGCGCGAAATATAGGACAATAGGACGAATCCACTATGACGCCTTCGCCGAAGACCGCCTTCCCGTCATGACCCGGTACGCGGCCGTCCTTCCGGCCCGGGCCGGCTCCAAGGGGATCCCGGGAAAAAATCTGAAAGCGATCGCCGGCAAACCGCTCTTGGCGTGGAGCATCGAGACGGCGCTGGCCTGCGGACGCTTGAGCGACGTCGTGGTTTCCTCCGATGGGGACGAACTGCTGGCGTTGGCCGGCCGTTGGGGCGCCGCGGCCCTGCGGCGCCCGGCCGCTTTGGCGACGGACGCGGCGGCCACGGAACCGACCTTGGTGCACGCCGTCCAGTGGCTGGAAAGCGCGGGTCGGCGGCCGGACGCGGTGGTCTTGCTTCAGCCGACGTCGCCCCTCCGCCGAGCGGGAACCTTGGACAAAGCCCTCGACCTTTTTGAGAACAACGGAGCCGATTCCTTGCTGACGGTCTGCGAAAGCCACGCGTTCTTTTGGAAAAACCCGGCGGCGCCCGAGGCCCTTTACGATTTCCGGCACCGGCCCCGGCGGCAGGACATTCCGGCCGCGGATCGGTGGTACCGGGAAAACGGATCGATTTACGTGACCCGCACGGACCTCCTGTTGCGGGAAAACAACCGATTGGGCGGGCGGATCGCGATGTTGCCCGTGAGCGAAGAGGAGAGCGTCGAAATCGACTCCGAAGCCGATTTCGCCATCGTCGAACAACTTTTGGAGCGAGAGAGACCGTCGTGATCATCGAACGCAACGTCGCCAAATACGTCATCTTTTCGGACGATTCGCTGGTCAACGCCCTGCGGCGCATCAGCGAGAACAAAGCCGGTTTTGTTTTCGCCTTGACGGAAACGGGCATCGTCGAAGGGGTGCTGACCGACGGCGACGTCCGCCGATGGCTGGTCGCCCAGAAAAACATCGATATGGACGCCCCCGTGTCGACCGTGGCCAATCGGCAGTTCGTTTCGGCGCCGGACACCGACACCGCGGAAAAAATCGAGGACCGCCTCACCGACCGGATCCGCTACGTGCCCGTGCTGGACCGGCAGGGCCGCCTGGTCGGCGTCGCCAGCCGGAAGGCGGCCGAAGTCCGCCTCGGGGACTTTGTCATCGCCGATTCTTCGCCCGCCTTCGTCATCGCCGAAATCGGCAACAACCACAACGGCCGGATGGATTTGGCTCGGCGCCTGGTGGACGAAGCCGTCGCCGCCGGCGCCCATTGCGCCAAATTCCAGCTGCGGTCCATGGACACCCTCTATCGGAAGAACGGTCAGGGCGCCGGGGAGGATTTGGGGGCCGAATACACCTTGGATCTTCTGGCCAAATTCCAACTGGACGTTGAAACCCTTTTTAAGGTGTTCGATTATTGCAAGGAAAAAGGGATATTGCCCCTGTGCACCCCCTGGGACCGGGAGAGCCTCAAAGCCTTGGAACGGTACGGAATGCTCGGCTACAAAGTGGCTTCCGCCGACCTGACGAATCACGATTTGATGGAGGCCCTCGCGGCCACGCGGAAGCCGCTTCTCTGCTCGACCGGGATGTCGTCCGAGGCCGAAATCGTGGACGCGGTTCGTCTGTTGAAATCCCG
>DAOQNO010000219.1:0-3323 GCA_035332125.1 Elusimicrobiota bacterium
CCGTGGTCCGAACGGATCCGCGCGATCCCCCACCGGGGGGAGGTTAAACCCCCAACAGTTCGACGTCGAAGAGAAGCGTGGCGTTGGGCGGAATGGCGCCCCCGGCCCCGCGGGAACCGTAGCCCAGGGCCGCGGGAATGACGAGCGTTCGTTTCCCGCCCACCTTCATGCCCGCCACGCCTTCGTCCCATCCCCGAATCACTTCGCCGGCGCCCAGGTTGAAATCAAAGGGATCGTTCCGATCCTTGCTGGAGTCGAACTTGGCGCCCTTCTTGCCGTTGACGTAAAGCCATCCGGTGTAGTGGACAACGACGCGCTTTCCGGACTGGGCGACGGCGCCCGTCCCGGTGACGGTGTCCTCGTATTGCAATCCCGACGGGGTGGTGATCATGGAACGTTCCTTTCCGTTTCGTAAGGGTGGGTGAAAAGCTCGGCGACGGGTAATTTACCTTTTCGCCGGCCTTTGGGAAACCGTTTCCTGGCGGGGGCGGCCGGCGGGTTCTTGCCCCGGGCGGGGGCCTCCGGCCCCAGACCGCCCAGGATTTCCTCCGCCGCCTCGGCCAATTTCTCCCCGTATTTTTGCGCGTCGTAATCGAACCCCTCGTGGAGGAACGCCAGGGGGATCGAGCGGTTCTCCTTCAAGCGGTCCCCGGCCGCCCGAATGATGTATTTCACGGATTCCCCGGCGTGGAGCGGAACGCCCGAGGCCGCCAGTTGCTTGGCCGCGAGCGTCGACAGCGTGTCGTGGACGTAGTGGGCGGGGTCTTTGGACAGGTGGAAGGTCACGGCCAGTTCCGGCGGCGTCACGCGCCCTTCTTTCAGGCGGTAGCGGTATTCCTCGCTCTTTTCCCGAAGGGCCGGCAGGCTCCCCCGGCATTCCTCAACGTCGGCGGCCCGGGACAGGTCACGGAGCATTCCCTCCTGCATTTCTTTCAACAGGCCCGGGGTGTCCCGCCGACGCAGGGCCAGGCCGCGGACTTTTAACTCGCCGTTGGTGAAAGCCCCGAAATAACGGGCCGGGACCCCCGCCAACGGGTCCGTCTTGGAGGGACAGAAGCGGATCCATTTGTAGACTCCCTCCAAGCCCACCGGGCAGCCGGCCTCCCGTTCGATGTCTCGGCGGAGGGCCTCGTAGTCCATCCCGGGATGTCCGACGATCCAAAGGGAGTCCACAATGCCGTGAAGCACCCGGTAACCCCGACGCTCCACGGTTTCCTTGGCCCGCAGGAGGATTTCCCGACCCCAGGCCGTGACGCATTCGTGGGATTCGATCTTCCCGAACCGCGCGTTCTTGAATCCCAGGTAACCGAAACAACAGACCAGCACCCATTTGTGGGCGTTGGCCCGGTTTTTGTAAATCAGGCGGTTCGGCGAATCGGTTTTGGCGAGGGTTTTGTAGCGGGAACGCTTTTCCAGAATGGGCGCCAGGACTTCCGGCACCAGGCCGCGCCGCCGACGGCACAGGTGGTGGCCGATTTCGGGAACGGCGCCGCCCCCGTCCCCGTCCCCGGACGCGGCGTCCCCGCCGCAGCAGGCGCAGTTGACGGTTTCGGGGGAAATGTTGTGTTGGACCATGAGGGTCGGGTACATGGAGACGAAGTCGTATTCCACGACGTGGTCGTACCACCCCGCCGGGGCTTCGTAGACCAGCCCGCCCTTGTCGGCCACCACCAGTTCCGTGGCGGGCCGGAAATCCTCGGCCTGCTGCTTCTCGATGGGGATCAGAAGGTTCCGCTCGTGGGCCCGGTGCAACTGCATGGAGGACAGGGAGGTGCCGATGGTGCTTCGGGCCGCCCGCTGGAGGGGGATTTTGGCGATGCGCGCGATTTCGAAGAGGCCGTCAAATCCGCATTCCTTGAAATAGAAACTGTTCTTTAAATCGAAATGGCAGCGGCCGAAGAGCGTCACGGACCCCGTTTGATAGACGGTGCGTCCGTAGGTCATGAAACTGCGGGATCCGCGCCCGGCGTGGGTCCGCCGGGGGTCCCGGGAAAAGGGAAGCGGTCGTCCGCGCCCGGCCGACTGTTCGATCAACCGGGGCAACAAATAGCTGTCGCCCCAGTCGGAGGTGATGACGTCGGGGTCCCACTCCCGCAGGCGGCGTTCCAGGGATTCGAATTGATCCTCGGTGGAACCCTCCAACTCGTAGGCGTTGCCCTCGTAAAGGAGCCGGAGGCTCCCCAGGGCGCGATGATTGGGGTCCAGGGCGCCCGCCACCTCGGAGCCCGCGAGGCTCAAATGCATCGTGGTCAAAGGCGGGAGAGCGTAATCCACGGCCCAGGGGTCGTCCCGCAGGTGAAAAGCCGTGAGACGGTCGCCTTCCGCCTCGAATTCGCCCCGGGCCAGGGGAAAATGGCCCCGTTCGTAGTGGTAGTGCTGAATGGGGGGGAGGTCGGCGTTAAAAAGCGGCACGCGGAGGTCCCGGAGGGTTTTGACCAGGCGGCCGTGAACGCCGACCGGCGTCCGGGCCTCCAGCACCCGGCGGGATCGTCCGGTGTAGAGGTCCGTTTTTTCCCGCCAGGCCGTCTCGAGGGGAACGCCCGCCTTGGTCAGAACCCGCCGGGCGGCCTCGACGCTCCCGGCGTCGCCGTCCACGCAGAAGGAGGGTCTCCAGTCGTCGAAAAAAGACGCGTGCCGACCCTCGGGCGTCAGAACCCAGAGACGGACGCCGGTCCCTTCCGGATAGGCGTCAAAGATCCAGCCGTTCAGGCGGCGCATGGGGGGACGGGCCGGGGAGACGGGCTTCCAGATCCATGACCCGCCGGGTCAAGCCCACCAACATGGCCATCAGAATGCCGAAGAGGGGTACCGCCTGGCTTCCCATGGCCACGGGGGCCGCGTGGTAACGGGCCAGGCGCCACAGGGCGTCAAAGGCCTCCTGGTCTTCCTTTCGAAGGGCCCGGCGAAAGAGCTTCCACTCCTCCCGCTCGTCTTTCTGGGCCTGGACCTGGGTGGGGAGCGTTCGGCCCATCAGCGGTCCCCGCGCGCGATCCGAAACCCCTCGGCGGCGGGTTCCAGGGTCAGCACGTCCTTGCCCCGTTTTAAAAATTCCGCGGTAAAAAAATTGCGGTCCGGGGAAACGCGGTGTTCGGGCAAAAGGCACAGGAGCGGCCCTCCCGTTTCGGGCAGACACGCCAGAAAGGATTGGAAAGCCCGGCGGGCTTCCTCCAGGGGCAGTTCGTCGTCGTAAAAGAGACCCAGGGCGTCCGAAAGCACCACCGGCAGTCCCAGAGCCCGAACCTTTCGGGCCAACATGGTCACCAACTGAAAGGCGTTAAAGGGCCGGGCCAGCTGAACCCGCGCCAGGACCCGCCGCGGCGTCG
>DAOQNO010000220.1:0-3321 GCA_035332125.1 Elusimicrobiota bacterium
CCGGCGGGGAGAACACGGCGCCGGGGGGCCGTCTCGGGTTCCTGGCGTTGGCCGTTTTCGGTCTTGCCCTGCTGTGCGCCATGGCGCCACCCACCTACTACGACAGTTTGGTCTATCATTTGGCGCTCCCCGCCAAGTATCTGCAAGAAGGCCGCGTCGGGTTCGTTCCCTACAACCATTACAGCCATTTTCCTCAAAACGCCGAGATGATCTTCGGGTGGTTTCTGGCCCTGGGAACGGACGTGGCCGCTCAGTTTTGGAACGTGGCGGTGGCGGCGTTGACGGCGTGGGTCCTTGGGCTTTGGGGACGGTCGAAATCAAAAGAAAAGGAAACGCGTTACGATTTATGGCTTTTCCTCACGGCCCCGTGCTTGCTCCTGCTTTCGAGCGAAACATACGTGGAAATTCCCCTGGCCTTTTGGACGTCGTTGGCCCTCTGGTCCGCGACCAAGGGGATTGAAAACCCCCGTCGGGCCTGGTGGGGGCTGGCCGGATTGTTCGGCGGGTTTGCCGCCGGAATTAAATACACCGGCGTCCTGACCCCCGCGCTTCTTTTTCTGGGGGCGCTCTTCTGGCCGAGGCCCCGGTCCGGGCCGGACCGCTGGAAAGACGCCGCGGCCCTGGGCGCCTCGGGCTTTTCCGTTTTCCTCCCTTGGCTGGTGAAGAACGCGGTGTTTACGGGGGGAAACCCCGTGTTTCCTTTTTTGCCGTCCCTTTTTCCCGCCTCCAAGGTATTTATGTTTAAGGAATCCGCGAAGGCCTATTTCGCCGTCTTGGACGAATACAAAGGAACGAGCGGGTTGCTGATCACGCTGTTTAAAATGCCGTTTCAATTGGCGACGGACGCCACCCGTTTCGGTGGAGGGTTCGATGTCACCGGCGATTTGGGTTGGGCCCTGCCGTTGTTGCTCCTTCCCCTCGGGATCCTGGCCGTGCGCCGGAAGGCGGGGAGCGACGGGTTTCTCCTGGCCTACGCCGCGGCGCACATCGCTTTGTGGGCGTGCCTACGACCGGTTCTCCGATTCCTGTTCCCCGTCTTCCCGTTGATTTGCCTGGTGGCGGGGCGGGGCTTGGTCGCTCTCGTCGACCGGTACGGTCCCGCCCTGCGGCGGACGATCGTCGCCGTGGGGGGGCTCTTTGCCCTTTCGAACGCTGTTCTTTTTTATTGGGTCGAGCGCGTCCGGGATCCCTTTCCCGTGGCTTTTGGGTTGATCGACCGTGAAACCTATTTGAGTCAAAAATTGGATTATTATCCGTGGACCCGGGCCATGGCGGCCCTTCCCGCCGCCAGCCGGGTCTTGTTTGTCGGCGATCAACGGGGATACTATTGTCCCCGGCCCTATATGGCTCCCATGGCCCTTCTGCCGCCGCCCTTAAGGGATTGGTCGGACGCCGCCGAGAACGCCGACGTCCTTCGTCGGCGGTTGATCGAAATGGGATTCACCCATCTGTTCTTTAACAAGCGGGAAGCCGAGCGACTTCGCGACTATCGGGTCTTGGATTTGACGCCGCGCGGGGCCGCCGTCTTTGAATCCATGCTGCAGGGGTTGACGGTGATGGCCGCGACGCCGCGGGCGACGTTGTTCGCCCTGGGGGCTCCGTGATTTTCGTTTACGCCTGCGTTTTCCTCGTGGCCTTCGCCTTGACCTTTCTTCTAACGCCGGCGGTTCGCCGGGTCGCGCTGCGTTTCAACGTGATGGACCGCCCGGTCACTCCCGTCAAAACCCACAAAGTCCCGGTGCCGTATCTGGGCGGCGTCGGTATTTTCGTCGGTGTCGTCGGGTCCTTGGCGATCGTCCGCGGGCTGACCCATTTTCCCACCGGGACGCTCCACGCGTTGCGGGGGTTGCTGTGGGGCGGGTTGGTGATCCTGGCGTTGGGATTGATCGACGACCTCAAAAAACCGGACGGGTTGACGTTTTATATGAAATTCCTTTTTCAATTCGCCGCGTCCGCCTTGCTGATTGCCTTCGATATTCGCATTCGGTTCGTGCAGCCGGTGTGGCTGGCGAACGTGCTGACCGTGTTGTGGGTGACGGGCATATCGAACGCCATCAATCTGATCGACATTATGGACGGCCTGGCGGCTTCCCAATCCTTCGTGGCCGCCACGGCGTTCTTGTTGATCGCCATTCCCACGGAGGCCGTCTACGTCAACGTCGCGGCGGTCGCCGTGGCCGGCGCGAGCTTGGCCTTCCTGCCGCACAATTTTTCAAAGCAGCATAAAATCTTCATGGGCGATGCCGGAAGCCTGACCCTGGGTTTTTGGTTGGCCGGCATTTCTCTGGGGACGGAATATTCGCGGCTCAACCAGGTGGGCGTGTTCGCCCCCCTGTTGATCCTTGGGTTGCCGGTGTACGACACGTTTTTTGTTTCCTGCCTTCGATTGCTCCAGGGCAAATCTCCCTTCCTCGGTTCGCGGGATCATTTGGCCCAAAAACTGCGCGGCTTGGGATTGACGGGTCGGCAAGTCGTCCTCGTTTTTGCCGCCGTCGCCGCGACGCTCTCCGCGGCCGCTTTTTTCCTGACGCTCACGCCCTTTTATATCTCCGTCGCGGTCATCGGGGCCGTGGCGCTCCTGGGTCTGATCGTCATGCTGAAACTCTACGACGTGGTGGCCGAATGACGACGGGCGCGTCTTCCGCTCCGCTGGTGGTGGCCGGCGCCGGACTGGCCGGTTTGTCCTGCGCCCACCACGCCCGGGGCCCGGTGGAGGTGATCGATCGCGAATCCCGGCCCGGCGGGACCGCCCGTTCGTTTGAAATCGACGGGTTCACCTTCGATTTCACCGGCCACCTCCTTCATTTGCATCATCCGTACACCACCGCCTGGGTCAAACGCCTATTGAAAGGCAATTGGGTGGTTTGTCGACGGGACGCTCGGATATTCTCCAACGGCGTTCTGACGGCCTACCCCTTTCAAGCCAATCTGGCGGGATTGCCTCCGCGGGTGATCCGGGATTGCGTCGAAGGCGTTCGTCGGGCGCGGGCGCAATGGGGAGACCGGCCCTTGGCGGGGGCGGGGCCTCTGAATTTCCGTCAATGGTGCGACCGGCTTTTCGGGACCGGCATTTCGAAGCATTTCATGATCCCCTACAACGAAAAGCTCTGGCGCATCGGCGTGGACGACCTCACGCCCGAGTGGTGCGGCAACTTCGTCCCCGTTCCCACCCTGGCCGAAGTGGAAGCCGGCGCCCGATCGGCCCACCGAAAGGCCTTCGGCTACAACACGACGTTCCTCTATCCGCGCACCGGCGGTATTCAAGTACTTCCCGAAGCCCTGGCGAAGGAAGTGCGCGGCCTCCGTTTGGGGGTTTCCCTC
>DAOQNO010000221.1:0-3319 GCA_035332125.1 Elusimicrobiota bacterium
CCCCCGAAGTAGCCCAGGGTCGGGCGGAGGGCGGCGGGTCGGGGGCGGGCCACTATTCGCGGATCTGGCCGCTGCCCCGGACCACGTATTTGGTGGTCGTCAGTTCGGGCACGCCCATGGTGCCGCGGGCGTGCATCTTCTGGGTGGAGATCCCCATTTCGGACCCCAGGCCGAAGACGCTCCCGTCGTGCAGACGGGTCGAGGCGTTGTGCAGCACGGCGGCCGAATCCACTTCGGTCAAAAATCGGCGGGCGGCCGCCTCGTCGGCCGTGACGATGGCGTCCGAATGGTGGCTGCCGTGGGCGTTGATGTGCTGGATGGCTTCGTCCAGGGAGTCGACCACCTTGACCGCGGCCTCCATCCCCAGAAATTCGGTGTCGTAGTCGGCCGGCGTGGCCGCGGTCACCCCGGCGCCGCCCCATCGGCGGGTGTCGGGATCCCCGTGGACGGCCACCCCGGCCTCGGCGTACCGCCGGACCAGTCCCGGCAGAAAGCGCTCGGCCACGTCCCGGTGGACCAGCAGGGTCTCCATGGCGTTGCAAACGCCCGGCCGCTGGGTCTTGGCGTTCACCGCCAGGCGTTCGGCCATGGCCAAATCGGCGGCTTTGTCGACGTAGAGGGCGCAAAGGCCCTTGCCGTGGGAAAGCACGGGGACCGTCGCCATTTCGCGAATGGCGGTCACCATTTCCTCGCCGCCCCGGGGGATGACCAGATCCACGAACCGGTCCATCCGGACCAGGTCCCGGATCACCGAACGGTCGGTGGTTTCCACGAACTGGACGGCCTCGGCGGGCAGGCCCGCTTCGGGGAGAGCGGCCCGCAAAACGTTCACGAGGGCCGTGTTGGATTCCAGCGCCTCTTTCCCCCCGCGCAGGATCACCGCGTTGCCGGATTTGAGGCAAAGGCCCGTGGCGTCCACCGTCACGTTCGGCCGGGCTTCGTAAATCATCGCGACCACGCCCAGGGGCACACGGACCTTCTTGACGTTCAAACCGTTGGGGCGGTCCCAGTTGGAGAGGACCTCGCCCAGGGGATCCGGCAGGGCCGCGATTTCCCGCAGGCCCCGGGCCATGTCGTCCACCCGACGGGGGGTGAGCGCCAGCCGGTCCACGAGGGCCGGGGCCAGGCCCGCCCGGCGGCCGGCCTCCACGTCGATTTCGTTTTTAAAGAGGAGGTCGTCCCGGTGCTTTTCCAGGGCGTCGGCCATGGCGGTCAGGGCCCGATTCCGGGTCTCGGCGGTGGAGGAAGCCAGAACGCGGCTGGCCTCCTTGGCCCGTCGGCCCAGGAGGACCAATTCCCGGGTATATTCCGAAGGCGCCGCGGGACGGGCGGTCCGGTCGGCGGCTCGGCGGGGCCGGGAAGATCGAACTTTTTTCGCTTTCGTTTTTGCCATGGGCCTATTATAGAAAAAACGGCCTCCCCCCCGTGCGGGAAGGAGGCCGTTTCCGTTAAACCGATTCCTTAGGCGTTGGTGCTCAGGACGTGGATCGCTTCCATTTCCTGGGTAATCGAGAGGGACATCCGGACGATTTTCGGACCTTCGAGGATCAGGAACTGCACGAGATCCCCGATTTCGGGAACGCCCAACTGGTTCCAGTGGGCCAGGGTTTTGTCCCCGGTCAGGATGCTCATGCGATACTTGATGTTTTCGCCGGAGAAGAGGCCGGGGGCAAACCCCATGGTCTTGGAGAGTTCGGGCACGGCCTTGTAAAGGCCCGCCACCGAGTACCGGCCCTGTTCATCCAGCATGCCCGGGGTGCTCCGGGAGACCACGCGGCGGGTCAGGTCCTGCCAGGAATCCAGGGCGTGGCGGTGGTCGGGTCGACGGAGCGTTTCCAAGACGCCCTGCTTGTGATCCCGCAGGATCGTTTCCTTGGCCCGGGCGAGCCGCTGGGCGGCGGCCTCGGGATCGGTCGCCACCGCCAGGATCACGGCGCCGTTGTGGAGGGAACTCATCACGCTGCGGACCAACCCGGCGTCGTCCTGGGTGTCGACTTCCACGAAGGCGATGTCGGGCGTGTTCCCGGAGGGCCGGGGCACCAGATCCCAATGGGAGGATTCCACGGTCATGTCGTTGCGCTCGGAGGGCCGCGGGAGCGTGGCCAACCGGGTCAGAACGGCGACGGCGTTGGCTTCCCGTTCCGTCGACGCGGTTCCGAACAATTCGGCCCGTTGAGCCAAAAGGAAAAGTCCGAGGGCCCGAAGGAGGGAAGCGTCGGGCCGGGCCGTTTTCGCCGTCGCGTTCCGGGCGAGGGCACGAAGGACGCGGTTGGCGTAAACGCCGAAGGCGCCCCTCGCTTCCTCGGGACTGCGCCGGGAGAGGGCGTTAAAGGCCGACACCATGCGTCGAATGTCGGCGTCGTTGAGGAAGGCCACGTCGATGCGGGACCTCTCCGCCGGCGAAAGGGCGTCGTAGGCCCTTCCCGCGAACCCCAACCAGGCGCCGCCGAAAGCGGAATAAAATTGGACCAACCCGGCCTGAAGATCGGCCTGGTTTTCCGGTTTCGCCGGTGTCCATTGATCCGGCAGGATTTCCGAAAGACGCGCGACGGGAAGGAGTCCATCGACGGCTTTCAAGGAGTCCCGCGCACGAAGTTCAACGGCGTCGCCCCCCACCCCGCGGGCCGCGACCCCCAGAACGATCCCGCCCATGCCGAACAACCAGGGCAGGGGCGAATTTTCGGCCACGCCGGGGATTCCGAAGAGCCCGGCCGCTTCGGCGCCCGTGGGCAACCCGAAGAGGGCGGCGCCCGCCGCCACCAGAGCGAGGGAAAGCGTCCGGCCCGACATCGTGGGCCGCCCGGAGAAGAGCGTCAAACCGAAACCGGCCAGGAAAAAGGTCGGCGCCAAGCCGATCGCCAGGGAGACCGCGGCGAACAGCGCGCCGCCGGCCAGCCAAACGAGCAGTTCGGTCGAAGCCGAACCGGTTTCCCGGCCTGTGAACAGCCGGCGCGCGGCTTTCACGGCGTCCATCGAGGGCCGGCCGTCGGGAAGGGTCCCCAGGCGTCCGTAAAGGGTCAAACCCTGAATCAAACGCTGAACGGCAACGGACCGCCGGATTTCCAGACCCAAGGCCACGGCGCCCGGCAGGGCGGCCACGGCCAGAATCGCCGGCGAAGCGGTCCCCGCGGCGATCACGGAGACCACGCCCAGCGCCGAAGCGATCATCGTCAGCAGAGACACCCGGGCGAATCCGCCCCGGCGGGCGGACGGGGTTTGGATCGGAGCGGGTTTCGATAAAACGTCACGAAGGGTTTCCGTAAATCGGGTGGACACCGGGACCGTCACCCCGTCGCCGACATACCGATTTACGTAATTG
>DAOQNO010000222.1:0-3299 GCA_035332125.1 Elusimicrobiota bacterium
CCGGTCGCCGTTGACGTCAATGAGCGTCTTGCCCTCCTGGTATTCGGCGAGGCGCATTTCCTCCGCCGCCGCGGCCATGACGGCCTCTTTGCTCATGCCCAGCCCCACTTCGCGCTTCAAAGCCGACTTGTCATCGGTTTTTTCCTCGTCGGCGGGCGCGTTCCCGGAGGATTTGCCGGGCACCGGATCGCCCAGGGGCCAACCGCTCATGAAATCCACCCGCTCGCCGGCGTGCACGTCCAGGTCCCGCCCGCCCTGGGCCAGGTTGACCACGCCCCGGGACACGTCCAAGTAGCCGTCCTTGCCGTCTTCGCCCACGCCCATTTCAAAAATTGTTCCGCGCACGGAGGCCGCCGCCAGGGGCGTGCGAACTTCGAACTTGCTGGTGGGTTTGAGTTTTTTGACGAAGGACTTCATCCGGCCGACGGCCAGGGCGAAAATGCGGTTGGGGGAGGATTCCAAGACTTTGGCGCGGCTGCCGCCGCTCAACACCACCCGGGAACCGTCG
This sequence comes from Elusimicrobiota bacterium, assembly GCA_035332125.1. Taxonomy (GTDB): domain Bacteria; phylum Elusimicrobiota; class Elusimicrobia; order FEN-1173; family FEN-1173; genus JADKIY01. Next base: position 509 of record DAOQNO010000222.1, read on the forward strand.
TCCAACTTTAGGACCGCCCGGCTGGATTTGCCCGTTCGAATCTCGTCGCCGGGTTTGACGGGGGAGCCCTTCCGAAGCGCGTACCATTTATTGTTTTGGGCCCGGGCCCGGCGGATTTCCGCCGATCCCCGCACGGCGTTGACGACCACGGGGTCCGCCCACAGGGAATGCAAAAACACCAGGGGCAACAAAGCCCCCAGCGTCCATAAACCCACCCGACGTTGCGCGTTCGACAAACCCATTTGGCAGGGACCCGTGGAGGTCCATGGAAGTGTAGGACCCGAACCCGCTTTTGTCAACGGCGCGTATTAAAGGGGCGGGAGGCGGTAGAGTCGGCGGGCGTTGGCGGCGGTGGCGGCGGCGATTTTTTCCACGGCCAGGTGCTTGAGCTCCGCCAGGGCCCGGACCACGGCCGGGAGCAGAGCCGGTTCGTTGCGTTTCCCCCGGTGGGATTGGGGCGGCAGATAGGGACTGTCCGTTTCCAGCACCAGGGATTCCAGAGGCAGGTGGCCGATGAGGGCCCGCAGAGGAGAGGCGTTGGGGTAGGTGAGCGGACCGTCCACGCCGATCAGGAACCCCTGGCGAAGGAGCTCCCAGGCGGCGGAGGCGCTGCCTTGAAAACAATGGGCCACGCCCGCCGGTCCCCCGTCGGACAGTCGGTCGGGCCGCCGGCGAAGGATCTCCAGCAAGTCCGCTTCAGCGGCCGCCGAAGGGGCCGCGGCGTCCCGGCAATGGAGAACGACGGGTTTTCCGGCCCGGGCCGCCACGTCCAGAAGTTTTTCCAAGACCCGCCGCTGCACCTCCGGCGGGGAGTCGGGGCGATGGTAATCCAAACCGATTTCCCCCACGGCCACGCAGGCGGGGTGCCGGAGTTCGGCGGCCAACCGGTCCGGCAGGCCGTCGTCGGCTTTGATCGCGTAATAGGGGTGGTACCCGGCGGTCCAGTACACCCGGCCGGGATGGGCCTCGGCCAGGGCCCGGGCCTTGGGCCATTGGCTTTCCTCCTCGCCGATTTCAACGACCACCGACAATCCGGCGTCCCAGGCCCGTTTTAAAACCTCGTCCCGGTCCGCGTCGAATTTCTCGTCGGCCAGGTGGGCGTGGGTGTCGATGGCGACCGGCGGGGTCAAGGTTTCGGGGCCTCTTTCCGGGGAAAAAGCGGATTCCCTTTTCGGATTTTTTGACCGGGGTCGAATTGGATTTTGCCGCCGGCCAGGGCCCGGGCGGCCTCGGCGCCCAGGGGACGGGGCTCGCCCAACTGTCGCCACATTTCCTCGGTGACGGTGGGCATAAAGGGGTGAAGGGTCACGGCGGCCACCTTCAAAACCCGGGCCATCTCCGTGAGCACGGCGTGGGTTCGGGGCGCGTCGGTTTTGACCATCTTCCAGGGGGCGGTGTCCTCGGCGTACTTGTTCGCCCGGTTGACCAATCCGAACGCCACCTCCAGGGCCTCGTGAAAGGCGGTGCGGTCGAGAGCGTCGTTGTAGGCCCGGGCCCAATCCGCGTTTTCGGGCAACAGGTCCCCCGTGCCCGCGGGAAGGAGCGCCGAGTCAAAATTCTTTTCCAACAAGTTCAACACGCGGTTGAGCAGGTTGCCCAGGGCGTTGGCCAGTTCGGCGTTGTAGCGCCCCAGGAGCGCCTTGGCGGAAAAGTCCCCGTCGGCGCCGAAGGGCACTTCTCGAAGGAGGAAATAACGGAAGGCGTCCACCCCGAATTCGTCGGCCATGCGGTGGGGGTCCACCACGTTGCCCCGGGACTTGGACATTTTTTCCCCGTCCACCGTCCACCACCCGTGGGCGAACACCGTCCGGGGCAGGGGAACGCCCAGGGCCAGGAGCATGGCGGGCCAGATCACGGCGTGGAAACGGAAGATTTCCTTTCCCACCAGATGGACGTCCGCCGGCCAAAACTCCTTGTAAAGCGCGCCCGGCGCCGCGGGGTCGTACCCCAGGGCCGAAATATAGTTGATGAGCGCGTCGAACCACACGTAAACCGTGTGGGCGGGGTTGGACGGCACGGGAACCCCCCAGGCCACTTTGGTGCGGCTCACCGAGAGATCCCGAAGGCCCATTTTGACGAATTGAACGATTTCCGGCGCCCGGGACTTCGGCTGGAGGAATTCGGGATGTTTTTCGAAATGGGCCAGGAGCGGCGCCTCAAAGGCGGAGAGTTTGAAGAAATAGCTCTCCTCCTTCAAACGCTCCACGGTCCGGCCGCAGGCGGGGCATTTCCCTTCCTTCAATTCCGATTCGGACCAGAAGGTTTCGTCGGGGACGCAGTACCACCCCTCGTAGGACCCGAGGTAAATGTGTCCGTCCTTCAACAACTTTTCAAAGATTTTTTGCACCACGCCGATGTGGCGGGCGTCGGAGGTTCGGAGAAAATCGTCGGGAGTGACGGTCAGGCGGGTCCAAAGCTCCTGGAATTTGGCCACCACCCGGTCCAGGTAGGCCCGGGGGGTTTGCCCGGCGGCGCCGGCGGCCTGGGCGATTTTGGCGCCGTGTTCGTCGGTCCCCGTCAAGAAATGGACCCGGGCGCCGGACAGGCGTTTCCAGCGGGCCAGGACGTCGGCGGCGATGGTGGTGTAGGCGTGGCCGATGTGGGGCACGTCGTTGGCGTAATAGATGGGGGTCGTCAGGTAATAAGGTTTCACAGGGGCTCCTTAGACGTCCCGGGCCTTGGCCCGGGGTCAAGTCCCCCAGTGCTGGCGCGGGGTTCATGTCCCGTGCCAGCGGCGGCCGAGCCCAGAGGGGCGGGGCCGTCCCTTGACGGTCGGGCCTCCGCCTTCTCC
>DAOQNO010000223.1:0-3267 GCA_035332125.1 Elusimicrobiota bacterium
TCCACTTCCCCCTCCAGGTCCTCCAGTTTAAAACGGCTCATGGCGTGCCCGGATTTGGTGACGGTTTTCTTCGTGTTGACGATCATGCCGGCCACCCGCACGATGCCGCTTTCGGGCAGTTTCCCGAGGGTGTGGGTGGTGTAACTGGCGAGCTCCCGGCGGTAGCGCGCCAGGGGATGGCCGGACAGATAAAACCCGAGGACTTCCTTTTCGTTGGCGAGCAGTTCGTGCTCCGACCACTCGGCGGGGGCGTTGCCGTTTTGCGCCCGGGGCGGCCCCTTGGAGACCCCGCCCAGGTCGAACAGGGCGCCCTGGCCCACCGCGGTTTCCTCCCGGGCGCTTGTGGCCCGCCCCAGGGTGTCGCCCACGTCGCCGTGCAATTGGGACCGCCAGCGGCACAATTCCAACAGGCGGACCTCGTCGGATTCCGTCCCCAGCACGGGGCGGAAACCGTCCAGGGCCCCCGCTTTGACGAGGGATTCGAGGACCTTCCGGTTGACCTGGCGGGTGTCCACCCGGGCGCAGAGATCGTCCAGGGAGGCGAAGGGGCCCTTGGTGCGCCGGGCCTCCAGCAGCGAAGCGACGGCGCCGTCGCCGACGTTTTTCACCGCCAAAAGGCCGAAGCGGATGGCGGGGCTTTCCTTTTCCGTCGGCGGGGTTTCGATGGAAAACACGTCGACCGATTTTTGCACGTCGGGCTGGAGGATTTCGATGCCCATTTCCTGGGCCTCGCCCATGTAGGTGACGAGCTTGGACTCCACCTCCTTGGACCCCAAATTGGAATGGCCGATTTCCGACGTCAACACCGCGGCCATGAATTCCGTCGGGTAATTGGCCTTCAGGAACGCCGTTTGATAGCTGACGAGCCCGTAGGCCGAGGCGTGGCTTTTGTTGAAGCCGTAGCCGCCGAACTGGACCACCAGGTCGAAGACTTTCTCGGCGATTTTCTTGTCGACGTTGTTGTCCTTGCATCCCTTGAGGAAGGTGTCCCGTTGCTGGTCCAGGATTTCCTGGATTTTTTTGCCCATGGCCTTCCGGAGCAGGTCGGCTTGGCCCGGGGTGTACCCGGCCAGGACCTGGGCGATTTGCATGACCTGCTCCTGGTACACGATGATGCCGTAGGTGTCCTTGAGGAGCGGTTCCAGGAGGGGATGGTCGAACACGACCTTGGACCGGGCGTGTTTCCGCGCCACAAACTCGTCCAGCATGCCCGACCCCATGGGGCCGGGTCGGTAAAGGGAAATCAGCGCGACCACGTCGGAAAGCGTCGTGGGTTTCAGTTTTCGGAGCAGGTCCCGCATGCCTCCGGATTCCAACTGGAACACCCCGGCCGTCCGGGCCTGGGCGAGCAATTTGAAGGTCGCGGCGTCGTCCAGCGGGATGTGCTCGATGTCGAACTCCGGCGCGTGCCGCTCCCGCACCAGCTTCACGGCGTCCCGAATGACGGTCAACGTCCGAAGGCCCAGGAAGTCGACCTTGAGCAGGCCCAGCTTCAAAACGGACTCGTCGTTGTATTGGGTCGTCACCACCTCCCGGGACCCCTTGGCCAGGGGCACGTGTTCCGTGAGCGCGCCGGCGGCGATGATGGTGCCCGCGGCGTGGACGCCGGTGTGCCGCTTCAATCCCTCGAGCCGCTGGGCGAGGTCCAGCAACTTCTTGACGTTGGGGTCGGTTTTGTAGAGGTTCTGCAGATCGGGCACCTGTTGCAGGGCCGAATGGATCGTGATGCCCAATTCCCGGGGGATGAGCCGGGTCACCTTGTCCACTTCCGGGAGCGGCATGTCCAGCACCCGCCCGACGTCCCGGACCACCAGCCGCGCCAGCATGGAGCCAAACGTAATGATCTGCGCGACGCAGGCCTCGCCGTATTTCTGGCGGACGTATTCGATGACCTGCTCCCGGCCGTCGTCCGAAAAATCGATGTCCAAGTCGGGCATGGAGCGGCGTTCGGGGTTCAGGAACCGCTCGAAGAGCAACCCGTTTTGAAGGGGGTCGATGTTGGTGATGTTCAGGGCGTAGGCCGTGAGGGCCCCGGCGCCCGAGCCGCGGCCGGGCCCCACGGGGATGCCCTGGCGGCGGGCGTAGTGGATGAAATCCCAGACAATCAGGAAATAGGTGGAAAAACCCATTTTGCGGATGATCGACAGTTCGTAATCCAGCCGGGTTTTGTATTCCGGCTTGATGTGCCCGAACCGTTTCTTGAGGCCCTCCAGGCACAGCTTCTCGAGGTACCCCTCCGGCGACTCGCCCACCGGCACGTCGTAGCGGGGCAGCAAAATTTGGTTGAAGGTCAGGGATAGGCGGCAGCGTTCGGCGATGGACAGGGTGTTCCGAAGGGCCTGGGGAACCTCCTTGAAGGTTTCCATCATCTCCTGGGGCGCCTTGTAATAGAACTCCGGGGCGTTGTATTTCAGGCGGTGGGGATCGTTCAGGGTTTTCCCGGTGCCGATGCACAGGAGCACGTCGTGGGCGAAATGGTCGTCTTTGCGGAAATAATGGCAATCGTTGGTCGCCACGAGGGGCGCGTCGAACTTTTTCGCCAATTCCACGAGACGGGGAAACACCTTCCGCTGATCCGGCAGGCCGTGGTCCATCAACTCCACGAACACGTTGTCCTTCCCGAAGATCGCCCGGTAATCGTCCAGGGCCTTGGCGGCCTTGTCCGGCTGCTCCCGCAACAGCGCCGACGACACCTCGCCTTTGAGACAGCCCGTGAGGGCCACCAGGCCCTCGGAATGTTTCGCCAGGATTTCCCGGTCCAGGCGGGGCTTGTAGTAGTAGCCTTCCAGGAAGGACTGGGACGTCAACTTCATCAGGTTTTTGTAACCGGCGAGGTTCGTGGACAGCAGCGTGATGTGGTGGGCGGACTCCGAGGGGCTGCCCTTCCGGTCCAGGCGGGACTCGGGCGCCAGATAGGCTTCGATCCCGATGATGGGGTTGATCCCCACCTCGGTGCAGACCTGGTAAAACTCGATGGCGCCGAACAGGTTGCCGTGGTCCGTGATGGCCAAGGCGGGGAATTTCGCCGCGGCCATGGCCTTGATGAATTCCGAGGGGTTGCCTTTTTCGTCGGTCAGGCGCGTGGCGCCGTCCAACAGGCTGTACTCCGTGTGGTTGTGGAGGTGGACGAACTCGGCGGTGGTCATGGGTTTTTAACGGGAGAGCGCATTATAGCCGTTTGACGCCGGGTTGTCGCGGACCGTCGGTTTCGGTCCGTCGGCGGGGGCCCGGGGGTTCACCAGCCGGCGCCGCGCCGCCGCCGCCACG
>DAOQNO010000224.1:0-3258 GCA_035332125.1 Elusimicrobiota bacterium
GGGCAGAATCTTGATTTTGGCCCGGTCGTTCCGCGTGGCGTGGTGGAGGGACTCGACCACCTTGTGCTGGTTGCGCTTCCGACGCATGTCGATGAAGTCGATGACGATGATGCCGCCGATGTTCCGCAGGCGCAACTGCTTGGCCACCTCGTCGGCGGCCTCGAGGTTCGTGGCGGTCACGGTCTCTTCCTGGGACTTGTGGCCGATGAACTTGCCCGTGTTGACGTCGATGGCGCAGAGGGACTCGGCCTCCTGGATGATGATGTAGCCGCCCGAGGGCAGATCGATGCGCTGTTGGCGGATGTGGGCCAGGTCCCGGTCCACGCCGAAGGCCTGGAAGATGGGGGTCTTGCCCGTGTAGTGCTGGACGCGCTCGGCCAGCTCCGGCGCGAGCATCTCCACGAAGCCGCGGACGTCCCGGTACTCCTCCCGGTCGTCGATCAAAAAGATCTGGGCGTCGTCGGTGAGCAGGTCCCGGGCGACCTGGAAGGTCAGGCCCAGCTCCCGGTGAACCAGGGTGCCCGTGGCGGAGGATTCGAATTTTCGCTGGACGCCCTCCCAGAGGCGCGCCAGGTACTTCATCTCGCGCCGCAGTTCGTCCTCCTCGGCGCCTTCGGCCTCGGTGCGGACGATCACGCCGCCGGGCAGGTTTTCCCCCTCCACGATGCGGCGCAGGCGTTCCCGCTCCTCGGGCTCCTCGATGTTTTTGGAGACGCCCACGTGCTCGCTTTTCGGCATGTAGATCAGGTAGCGGCCGGGGAGCGAGATGTCCATGGTCACCTTCATCCCCTTGGTGCCGATGGCCTCCTTGGCCACCTGGACCATGATGTCCTCCCCGCGGCGGACCATCTTCTCGATGTGGCGGTCCTTGGACGACGAGACGACGTCGGTGACGTACAAATAGGCGTTCTTCTCGAAGCCGGTGTTGACGAAGGCGCTGGAAATGCCGGGGAGCACGTTTTCGATTTTCCCCTTGTAAATGTTGCCGACCAGCTTGGCCATGCCGAGGGCCGGGCGCTCGATCATAAACTCGGCCAGCACGCCGTCTTCCAGGACGGCGATGCGGGTTTCCTCGGGCAACACGTTGGCGATGATTTCTCTCTTCATTTTGTTTTTCCTCCGAAAAACGGCCGATCTACAATAAGTAGCGGCGCAAGTGTATGGACAACAGCAACCCCACGGCCATGAACGACCCCACCAGCCCCGACCCGCCGTAGGACAAAAAAGGCAGGGGCACGCCGGTGACGGGCATCAAGCCCATCACCATGCCGGTATTGATAAGACCTGAAAAAGCGAAGTACGCGCCGAGGGCCGAAGCCAAATAACGGCCGAACCGGTCCCGCGCGGTGAAGGCGATGTCGAACGCGCGCCAGGCGACCCAAAAATAAACCGCCAGGACCAACACCGCCCCCAGAAACCCCATTTCCTCGCCGATGACGGAAAAAATGAAGTCCGTGTGCTTCTCGGGCAAAAAGCCCAGCTGACTTTGACTTCCCGACAGAAACCCCTTTCCGAACAGCCGCCCGGAACCGATGGCGATCTTGGACTGCAAAATGTTGTACCCGGCGCCCAGGGGGTCCACCGCCGGGTCGATGAAGGCGATGAGGCGTTTGCGCTGGTAGGTCTTGAGCGCCTTGTCCACGACGAAGGACCCCGCCACCCCCGCCACCAGGACCGCCAGGGACACGAAAAGCGCGAAGAGGGGCACCGACACCCGCCACCGGCGCAAAAACCAGTAGCCGAAAACCAGCAACACCGCCGCGCCCCCGGCCAGGGCCAGGAGGGGCCCCGTTTCCTGAAAGGCCCGGGCCACCCAGGCCATGGCCGTCCCGGCCGCGTAACGGTCGCCCACGATGGAAAAATACGTCGACGCCAGGGGCAGGCCCAGGGCCAACCCGCCCGTGGCCAAAAGCGCCGCCAGCGCGCCCGTGGGCGCCCCCGCCGCGAAAAGGACCGCCAGGGTCATGGGGCCGATGGCCAGGGCGCTGGACAAATCCGGCTGAAGCAGGATCAGACCGAAATGGGACCCGGCCAGAAACACCGGCGGCACCAGCCCCGGCCAGTGGCGGATCTCCCGGGACCGGGCCTCCGCAATGGCGGCCAGCCCCACGGCCAACAGGAGCCGGGTGACCTCCACCGGTTGAAAGTAGAACCAGTGAAAATTGATCCAGGACTTGCTGCCCCGCAGCCGCGTGCCGAAAACCAGCGTCGCCAGCAGCAGGATCCAACTCAAGACGAACAGTCCCTTGGCGTAGGTTTGAAAGACGGGATAGGGCAGAAGCGCCAGAAAAACCATGGCCACGACGCCGACCGCCAGGGCGGAAATCTGCCGGGTCAAAAACCCCGTCGCGTGCCCCCCGTGGAAGGTGGCGGAAAAAATGAAAAGAACGCCGATCACCGCCAGGGCGAGGGCCGCGGCCAACAGACTCCAATCCAACCGGGAGGCCACGTGCCCCAGGGTTGACTGGGGCGCCGTGCGGAAAAAGCGCGGCGTGATCTCGACCGTCAAGGGATGGCCTCGCCCTGTCGGGCTCGCCGACCATTCGCACGGCACTTCAACCCGCGCGAATACGGGAGGGACTTCATATCCCGGCGGTCCCTCCGCGTCACTTCGGTTCCCTCGGAAAAGCGGCGTTGATGATTTCCCGGGCCACGGGCCCCGCGGCCACGGAACCCCGGCCGCCGTTTTCCACGAACACGGCCAGGGCCAGGGAGGCCGGTTCCCCGGGCTTGCCCACGTAGGCGGTGAACCAGGAATGGTCCTCCCCGTGGGGGTTCTGGGCGGTGCCCGTCTTGGCGCCGATCAAAAGGTCGGGCCGCTGGACGCCCCGGCCGGAACCGATGGTCACCACGCCCTCCATGGCCCGGTGTAAAACGGCCCAGACCTCGTCGGTCAATGGAACCCGCCCCCGAGCCAGGGGCTCGGTTTGATACACGGGTTGCCCCTGGACGTCGGACACCCGGTCCACGACGAAGGGTCGCCACACGGTGCCGCCGTTGGCCACCGCGGCGATCAGCACCGCCGCCTGAAGCGGCGTCGCGGTGACGAAACCCTGGCCGATGCAAAAATTCAAGCTGTCGCCGTCAAACCAGCCGTCCCGCATCACGCGCTTTTTCCAGGCCCGGCCGGGAATCAACCCCGAGGATTCCGTCGGCATGTCGATGCCGGATTTTTCCCCCAGGCGAAAGGCCCGGGCCATGGATTCCAGGGGGTCCGCGCCCAGCCGCAATCCGAGGTTGTAAAAATAGACGTTGCAG
>DAOQNO010000225.1:0-3241 GCA_035332125.1 Elusimicrobiota bacterium
TCAGAACCGATGAATCAGCTGCAGGGTCGTTCGAGATCCTTGAAAACGATTCCGAACGGCGAATTCAACGGGATGACTGACGACCAGGGACCATCCCGGGACTCCGTAGTGCACGGCCGGACCGATGGACACGACCCGCTCCTTCGATTTGACCTGTTTCGCGCCGTTCAGTTCGTCCTCCCGCAATTGCTGTAGATAGTAACCGGCCGCGCCCACCCGCCATTTCTCCCCCACCTGACGGGAGAGGGCGTAATTGGCGTGGACCACCGCGCCGGGCTTCAGCCGGCCAAACAAATGGTCCTTGTTTTCGGAGTGGTGAGCGTAAAAAAACCGCCAACTGGTCTCCCACTTCGGTGGAAGAATCATCACCAAGGAATAATAGGCCTCGATCGTGTGAAGATTGGACCCTGGATTGAACAATTGGTCTTTGCTGTATTTGCCCGTCGGAATTGTGAGGTCGAGCTCCACCCGATGGAACACGGGTTTTCCAAACAACGTTCGGCCGTCCCAATGGAGGGCGGGACCCACGACCAGATCGCCCAATCCCGCGGTGTTGGAATTCAGGGAGAAGGGCCCCGCGGTCCCCCCGCGCGCCGTTAAAGCGGCCACGGGCACCAGGACATCCAGGGCCGGGTGCGCCCCCAGGACGTTGAAGTCCGCGATGTAATAGAACTGATGCAGTTGGGAAAAGGTGTTCAGTTTCCCCATGTTCGCGGCCTCGTTGCCGTCGCCGTCCCGAAATTTCTTCCCCTCGGTGAAAATGGCGTAGTTTAAATAGTAAAACCCCGGCGGGGGGCCGCCGTCCAACAAGGTCGTGGCACACATATTCAGCGGCGGTTGCGCCGCCCGTGCGGAAACCACCAGCGCGACCACCCACAACGCGCCGCTCCATCGTCGAACCTTCGCCCACAAGGATGTCTGGATCAATCGGCCTCCTTATTTAACGAACCAGGGCGAGAAACACCCCGGCGTAAATCAAAAATTGAAGAACGAGCGTGGCGTAGAGGACAGCGCGCGCCCCACGATTGCCGGCGTGGTCCATTTCTTTGCCCATGCCAAACCATTGCAGCCCCAGGCGGTATCCCGCAAAAAGCGAGAGCAACGCGCACAGCGACACCGCCAATCCGCCCCCCGCGGCAATTCGTCCCGCGTTGAAAATCACGAGGAGACCGGTGCCGACCACCATAAATATGAGCCCGCTTCGAAGGGCCCGGAACAATACCCCGGGACCTTCCGGCAGGGGATTGCGGCGCGCCCACTCGTACGCGTACCAATGCATCGCCCCGATTTGGGCGAAGTGGGTGCCTCCGGCCACCACCAACAGGATCGGTATGGCCGTCGGCGATATCGCCGGAATCATTTTTTATTGGCCTCTTCTTTCACGAGCGACACGGCGTCCACAAAATGCGGCATTCCGGTGAGGTAAGGCGAGAAACGCACCCGCTTACTGACGGCGTAGGTCTTAATCCGCCGATACAGGAACACCCCCAGCGCGTCGTCGTACACCTTCCGTTCCAATTCCTGGAAGGCCTTTTCGCTTTCCGCCGGATCCATGATCGACGTCGCTTTTTCATACATTCGGTCAAAAACCGGATCGTGGTGCATGCTGAAAAAGGAATTGGAATAAAAGAACAATCCCATCGGAAAGGCCACGTGGGCGATGGGGGAAGGGAGCGTCGTCAAACCCAAGTTCCAGGGTTGGCTCTTAAACGCCGAAATGGCCTCCCCTTCGGGGAAGACGTGAATTCCCACGTCTATGCCGATGGCCTCCAGTTGCTTTTTGATAATTCGCGCCGGACGTTCCACAAAGGGAACCAAAAAAATATCCATGTGGACGGGCGTTTTCACGCCGGCGGCCGCCATGAGGGCCTTGGCTTTCGCCAAATCGTACGAATACGGTTGCAACGACGGGTCATGGCCTATTTGGCCCGGGGCGCAAACCGTGGCCACGACTTCTCCGTTCCCCAGAAGGTCGTAGCGAATGAATTCCTCTTTATTAAGGGCCAAATTGACGGCCCGACGAACGCGGACGTCGTCAAAGGGGGGCAACGACGTGTTGAAATGCCCTCCCACCGTGTAAAGAGCTTCCCGTTTGATGACCCGGGTTTTGGCGTTTTCCTGGACGCGCAGAGTGTACGTCCCCGGCAATTCGGTCATCAGGTCCACGTTGCCCTTGAGCAGTTCCCGGGTTTGATCCTCCGCGGTCGGCAAAAACCGCATGACCAACTCGTCGAAATTCGGTTTGACCGGGGACCAATAATCCCGATTGGTTTCCAGAACGATTTCTTCGTTTGGCTTCCATTCCTTTATCCGAAATGGGCCGGTCCCCACGGGGTTTTTCGCGAAGGCTTCCGGCCCCCGGGCCGCGTAGTCCTTGGCCGGGACGAAAACGACCAATCCGGCCAACCGGCGAAGGAGCAAACCGTCCGGTTGGCGCGTCACGATGTCCACCGTATGATCGTCCAAAACCTTCACTCCTTCAATGCTGCTCAAAAGGCCGCTGACCGGCGAATGGGTGGCCGGATCGATGAACCGCTGCAGGGTGAAACGCACGCTCTCGGCGTCAAACGGCTCGCCGTTGTGGAATTTCACGTTTTTTCGAAGGAAAAACCGAAGGCGGTGGGGGTCCACTTGTTCCCACCGCTCGGCCAATACGGGAATGACTTGGGCGTTGGCGTCGAACCGGACCAGCCCTTCCATGATTTGCTGAATCAGGGTGTGCTTTTTTTCCGACAATTCATAAAAAGGATCCAGCGTGACGGGGTCTCGATTGTCATCGCAAACGACGACGCGTGACAATTTTCGGGGTTCGTTTCCGGCCAAAACAAGGCCCCCCCCCGCCAACATCAATCCGGCCAGGACCGTCGACACCATCCTTCGAAGTCTTTTCACCAGTGATTCCCCCTTTCCCGCGAAAAAAAAGCCGCGCCCAAGGGGCGCGGCTCGAAAGCCAAATCCAAATCGTGAGAGTCGAACGGAGACGGGGGAAGAAGACGGGGGCCCTCTACCCAGAACGGTCGGCCGCGGCGAGGGTTCATGAAATCTTCGGGACCGTCCTCAACCGTTATCCCCGACCCTGGAAAAAACGTTCCAGCGTCGCCAAACGAATGCCGGTGGGCGGCATGGCTTCCGGATCGGTGCGAACATCGATGACGCAGGGGCGTCCCGAGGCGAGGGCCTGTCGAAGGGCCTTTTCCGTGTCGCCCGCGGCGGCACGCTTTTCCTCGACGAGATCGGCGAG
>DAOQNO010000226.1:0-3228 GCA_035332125.1 Elusimicrobiota bacterium
CCGGAGGCCCGGGAACGCCCCGCCCCCTTTAATCCCACCCCGGACCAACAAGGCGCCATCGACGTCGTGGTTCCCGCCGTGCGGGCCGGGGGCTTTCGCCCCTTTTTGATCCACGGCGTGGCGGCCGCGGGAAAAACGGAAGTTTACCGTCGGGCCATTGAAGCGGCCCTGGAAGGCGGACGGGGAGCGATCCTGCTCGTCCCCGAAATCGGCTTGACGCCCCAGATGGAGGATTTGTTCCGCCGGTGGTTCGGCGCGGCCCTCGAGGTGTGGCACAGCCACATCGCCGATGGCGACCGATGGCGGATCTGGCGCCGGGCCCGGTCCGGCGAATGCCGGCTGGTGATCGGCCCCCGTTCGGCGCTCTTCGTTCCCGTCACCCCCCTGGGGCTGATCGTGGTGGACGAGGAACACGACGCCTCCTACAAACAAGACAGCGCCCCCCATTACCACGCCCGAGACGTCGCTTGGGAAAAGGCCCGTTTGCACGGGGCGACCCTCCTGTTGGGAAGCGCCACGCCGTCCTTGGAGACGCTCCAGGCCGCCCGGGAAGGCCGCGTGGAATCCTTGGCCCTGCCCCGGCGGGTCGACGACCGGCCTTTTCCCGCCGTCCGCCTCATCGACACGCGTAAGGCGGGGTGGTATATTTCCGATGAACTCGTGAACGCGATCCGGGACCGCCTGGCCAAAAAAGAACAGTCCCTCCTTTTCCTCAACCGGCGGGGCTACGCCACCCGTCTGCGGTGCCGGGCCTGCGAATGGGAAAGCCGGTGCCCCCGGTGCGCGGTGAGCCTCGTGCTCCACCGGGACCCGCCCGCCGACGCCCTCCGTTGCCACTTGTGCGAACATTCCGAACCGCCGCCGGACCGCTGTCCCCAGTGCCGGGGCGAAATGATCAAGGCCACCGGTCGGGGCACCCAAAAAGTGTTGAAGGATTTGGCCACGCTTTTCCCCGCCGCGCGCTTGTTAAGATGGGACCGGGACGCCATGTCCCGCCGGGGGTCCCAAACCCGGGCCTACGAATCCGTCCGGGCGGGGGACGTGGACATCGTGGTTGGAACCCAAATGGTGGCCCAGGGCCACGACTTTCCTCGGTTGACCTTGGTGGGCGTCTTGGACGCCGACAGCGCGCTCCGGCTGCCGGATTTCCGCGCCGCCGAACGGACCTTTCAATTGATCACCCAGGTGGCGGGACGGGCGGGCCGCGCCGATCGCCCCGGTGAAGTGATCGTTCAAACCCGGCACCCCGACCACTACGCCCTGCGGTCGGTCCAGTCCCGGGACCCGGCGTCCTTCGTGGAGGAGGAATTGAGTTTTCGACGGGAAGCGGGCTACCCGCCCTTCGCGCGGCTCGCCATGCTCCGGGTGCGCGCCGTCCGGGCCGACCGGGCCGAAGCCGCCGCCGAAGCCCTGACCCGGACCTTGGAATCCCCCGACCTCCCCGACGGAGCGGCGATTCTGGGACCCGCCCCGGCTTTTCACGAGCGGCGGGAGGATGAATCCCAGTGGCAGGTGTTGCTCAAGGCGACGCCGGCCCTTTTCCCGGAAATTCTTCAACGCTTGGAAAAATTCGAAGCGCCCACGGGCGTGAGCCTCTCCGTCAACGTGGACCCCGAGGACTTGGACTGATGGCCGCGCTCCTTCTTTTCCTTTCGGCCTTCGCCTTTTTCGTGTCCCATCTCCGGCCGTCCATCGGACCGGGGGACGGAGGACGTTGGGCGGCCCTGTCGGCGGTGCTCGATCCCCGCACCGGCCCCGACCACGCGCTCACGGCGCTTCTCGGCCACGCCGCCACGATCCTCTTCCCCTTCGGTTCGCCCGCCTTTCGCCTGAACGCCCTGGCCGCCCTGCTGGTGGCGGCCTCCGCGCCCCTCTTGTTCGGCTTTTTGCGCGGCGCTTCCGACGGCGACGCGCCGCCTTCGTCCCTGGAAGCCCTCGACCGCTCCCGGGCCCGGGACGCGGGGTTCTTTACGGCCGCCCTCCTCTGGCTCTTTTCCGGTCCGGTTCGAACCGCCGCCGCTTCCTGGGGCCCGGGCGCGCCCGCAATCTTTTTGGTGTTCGTTTTCCTCTGGTCCCTGGGCGTTCGGCCCGCCGGGTCCCGGGCCGCGGCCGCGTGTCTTCGGGGGTTTTTGGGCGGGTTGGCTCTGGCGGCCGACCCTCGCCACGCCTGGGGTCTGCTGGCCTTGCTGCCCTTCGCCTGGACCCACCGGCCCCGGGACCGTCGATCGGTTGGCGCCTTTCTGTGGGCCCTCCCCGCGGCTTTCATCGGTTGGGGCCTGGCCGACGGGATTTGGGCCGCCCTTCAAAGCGCCACCGCCCGGGAAGCCCTCGTCCTTTTTTGGAAAGCCCTGCCGGATCGGGCGGCCGCCTTCCTTCCCGCCGTCGGATGGCTAAGACCGGCCCTTCCATCGATCGCCCCGGCGCCGCTGCCCCCCACCGCCTGGCCCCTGGCCCTTTGGGGGGCCCAATGCCTTTGGCGGCGGAATCGTCCGCTACTGGAATCCCTCGGTTTTTTCTGGCTCTTGACCGCGGCCGGTCCGCGGCTCCTGGGCCCGGGCGGCGTCGGCCCTTCGGCGTCGGTGCTGCCGGCCCTGCCGCTTCTGATTCTGACGGGATGGGGAGCGGCCGATCTCCTGGAAAACCACCCGCGCTGGTTGCCGGCCCTGTTGGCCCTGTTGCCCCTGACCTTGACCGTCGAATCCGTCGGAGGGACCCGGGGCGATTTGTCCGCCCTGGACCGGACCACGAACGTGATGGTTTCCCTTCCGGAAAAGGCCGTCCTGTGGAACCCTTCGCCGGCCACCCGTTCGGGGTGGGCCTATCAAACAAAAATCCTGGGACGGAGGCGGGACCTGCGTCTGTGGTCCCCGGAATCGCCCCCCCCGGACATCGATTCGACGGACGTCGTCTGGCAGGGCCTGTTCGCCGAGACGGAGGAAGCCCTTCCCTCGCCGGACCCGGCCGACGGCTGGCCCGAAGGCCTCGCGGTCCGCTACGCCCCCGCCGGGGAATGGTCCGGGGCGTCGCCCGCGGCCCTGTCCCTCGGGCGGGTGCCTTTTTTCTTCTTCACGCCCCCCCGGCCGGGGTTCGTGGCGGCGGACGTCGGGGCGGCCCACGCCCGCCTCGGCCGGGCCTTCGCCCGCCGCCGGGTGATGGACGAGGCGGAAACGGAATTTTTGGCGGCTTTGGCGTTGAACCCCGAGGACGGCGACGCCGCCCGGGACCTGG
>DAOQNO010000227.1:0-3227 GCA_035332125.1 Elusimicrobiota bacterium
CAACGCCAAGAAAAGCTGCGGTTGCGGCAAATCCTTCGACGCCTAAAGCCCCGTGCTCGAAACCAAAGCCCTCTTCGACGTGACCGAGCGCGCCGCCCAGCGCGCCAAAAAACTTCTGGCCGAAAAGGGCCAGGGCGCGGAGGCACTGCGCGTCAAGGTCACGGCGGGCGGCTGCTCCGGTTTCAGTTATTCCCTGGAACCCCTGGTCGGCCCGGCCCCCCAAACGGACCACCGGGTGGACGCCCACGGCGTGACCGTCTATGTGGACAAAAAAAGTCTGCTTTACCTGGCCGGCACGACCCTCGACTACGAAGACAAGATGTTTTCCCGCCGTTTTCTCTTCAAGAACCCCAACGCCACCGCCACCTGTTCCTGCGGCGAATCCTTCGGCGTTTAACCCAAAAACCCGTTACAATAAATTTACCACCTCTTAAGGGCTTTTTCGCCCTTCATCCCTTATTCTTCTATTAAGCCACGTCGAGGGAAATCCTCCCCTCTAAAATGGCCAACCCATGACGAAAATCAAAGCCGTTCTTCGCTTTCTACGCCCCCTCGGCCCTTCCTCGGAAGGCCTTCGGTCCATTTTGGGCGGCCTTTTGGCGGTCTCCTTTTTCTTCTGCAACGTACTCGGCGTCTACGCCCAGGAACAAAATTTTTGGAGCGCCCGCCGGATGGCCGCGCGCAAAATGCAGCCGCCGGAATCCGAGGGGATCGATCTGGGGCAAGAGGGCAACATGCTCCTCTCCCAAATCCCCCAGGCGGTCCGAATGGATTTGGGTTCCGCCGGCGGAGCCGCGATCTCATCGGCCCCCGGGGAATTGGCCAAGATCCCCGCCACCAAGTCCGCTCCTCAGGATTGGCTGGCCAAGCTGGTCACCCCCTATGGTTGGGTGCGGGACGTCTACCTTTCCCCCAAGGCCAACGCCCCGGTGGTCGTTCACATCCAGGACGCCCACGGAATCGAGGAGGCCCAGCGGAACATCTCCGCCATGCTGGGGTCCCTCATGCAGGAACGCCGGGTCAACCTGGTGGGCCTGGAGGGCGCCTCGGGCTCCTTCACCCTGGACCCCTACCGGAATTATCCGGACGCCTCCATCACCAAGGACATCGCCGATTTTCTTTTAATCAAAGGATTGATCGCCGGGCCCGAATACGCCGGCCTCACCCTCCCTCAAGCCCCGGCCTTTTACGGCGCGGAAGATTCCACCCTCTACGAAGGGAACGTCAAAGCCCTTAAAACCGCTTTCAAAACGAAAACCGCCCTTCTGGCCACCCTGGCCACCCTGCGGGCCGCCGCCGAACAGGAAAAGAAAAAAACCTTCTCCGAGGGCCTCAAAAGCTTTGACCGGCATTTTGAGGCCTACAAAGCCCAGCGGGAAAAACTGGGCGATTACGTTCGCGCCCTGGTCAAAACCCCCGGGGGCCGGGACGCGCGCCTGGACATTCCCAACGTCCGGCTGCTGTTGAACGCCCTGGATTGGGAGGAGAACCTCGACTTCAAAGCCGTGGAAACCGAGCGCCAGCGCCTGGTGGAAGTCCTCGTTCGACGGTTGTCGAAGCCGGCGCTCCAGGACCTGATCTCCCGAAGCATCGACTACCGCACGGGCCGGATGGGCTACGGCGACTACCATCGGCACCTGCGCCAGGTTTGCGCCGACAATAAAATCCGGCTGGACGATTTCGGCCAGCTTTCCAGTTACATCACCTACGTCCTGCTGGCCGAAAAAATCAGCCGCAACGAGCTCGTCGCTGAACTGGATCAGCTGGAAATCGCCGCCCAAAACTCCCTGGCCAAAACCCCCGATGAAACCGCCTTGATGAACATCGCCCGGGACCTGGCGCTTTTGGAAAAAATGCTCCGGCACGAAATGGCCATGCCCGACTGGCTGGCGTACGAAAAGCGCCGCAACGAGATTCTGGCCCTGCGGGACCGCCTGGCCGCCCTGGACCCCACGGTGGCCAAACTCCCCTCCCTCACGGTCGAGACGCTGAAACCTTTTGAAGATTTCTGCTCCTACGCCGTCCGCCGAAACGACGCCCTGGTCGCCAACCTGCTGGCCAAAATGGCCGAAAAAGGGACCACGACGGGCGTGTTGGTGGCGGGCGGCTTCCACACCGAAGGGCTGACGGGCCTCTTCCGGCAAAAACAGATTTCCTACGTCGTGGTCACGCCCAAAATCACCGATGTTCCCGGTGAAAGCGATTACCTGGACATCCTGGCCCACGACCCCGTGCCCCTGGAAAAATTGGTCGCCGGCGACCGCATCTATTTATCGCACCCCATCGCCCTGGCCGACGCCGCGGGCGAAACCCCGAAATTCATCCACGGCGCCCAGGAGGTCCTTCAAAACGGCGTCCGATCCGTTTCCGTCTCGGCCGCCGAGGCCGTGGAGCCCTGCGACAACGTTCACGGGGCCAACGACCGCCACGTGGATCTGGGCGACGGCCACGCGGTGGACATGGTTCGCCGGGCCGGTTCCGTGCTGTCGGCCTTCGGCGCGCTCGTGGGCGGCGCGGCCGCCCGCCTCGGCCAACTCATGGCCCGGGCCGCCGCGGCGCCCGGGACCTGGACGCGGAACCTTCGGGATCGCGCGACCCTCGCTTTCAACGGCGGCGCTTTCTCCTCCCTGGGTCAAATGAACCGCCTGTTGCCCGGCCGCATTGCCGGGGAATTGGCGGGGCTCGGCCTGTCGGCGGCCGAAGTCGACGCCGCTCGACGACTGATGGCAACCGTGGCGGCGGTCTATGATCGGATGGGGCTCTCCACGGCGTACTACCACAACATGGCCCACAATTTGGGGGTCACCCACACCCTTCTTCAAATGTTGCGCGGGCGCCCGGCCACCTCCCGGGACGACGTGAAAGCCGCTTTCCTGGCCGGCCTTCTTCACGATTTCCACCTGCGGGACATGGAAACCGCCAAGAATCTTCCGGGCGGACTGGAAGCCGAAGTCACCGTCACCCTCCGGCAATTGAGCGCCCTGTGGGGGGTGGAACGGAGCGTGCCCAAGAGCGAAGAGGCGCTTCAACGTTTTCACGACGAGGCTTATTTCAATAAAATCCGGGCGGAATTCGGCGACGCCCTTCGCGGAGAATTCACGGCTTTCCTCGGGAACCAAACCCCGGCCGCCGTTCTTCCGGTCGTGGAAGCGCTGATTCGCCGCACGGATTTCCCCCGCAAGAACGCCGACGGCACCGACGAAAAGAGCCCCCAAACCATCAACGCC
>DAOQNO010000228.1:0-2658 GCA_035332125.1 Elusimicrobiota bacterium
ACGCCGTCACGGTGGGGGCCAAATGGTGGTGGGGGGGGCCCACCCACTGGGATTTACGAAATCCCGTGTGGACCGAATTTCCCGTGGCCGCCGTGAGCCGGGAAGAACTGGCCGCCATCGTCTTTACGACGGGCAGCACCGGCCTCCCGAAGGGGGTCCATTACACCCACGGGGTGTTCGACGCCCAGGTCAAAATCCTGGAGCGGGAATTCCACGCGGGGGACCGCGTGGGCCTCGCCGCGTTTCCCACCATGGCTCTCTATTACCTGGCCATGGGGATTCCCTGCGTGTTGCCGCCGGTGGACCCGGCGCGGGTCGCCCGGGTGAATCCCCGGGACATTGTCGACGCTGTGGAACGGTTCGGCGTCACCAGCGCCGCCGGTTCCCCGATGTTTTGGGATCCCGTGGTCCGCTATTGCCGGGAAAACGGCCGCCGCCTGGAATCGCTGAAAACCGTCACGATGTTCGGCGCCCCGGTTCGGGGGTCCCTCCTGGAGGAGTTTGCCGCGGTTCTCCCGCCGGGAGGCCGAACCTTCACGCCCTACGGCGCCACGGAAGCCCTCCCGGTGTCCTCCTTGTCGGGGGACGAAATTTTGGCCGAGACCTGGCCCCGAACCCAATCCGGCGCGGGCGTTTGCGTGGGCCGGCCGTTTGCGGAGCTCACCGTGAAAATCATCCCCATTTCGGACGAACCCATTCCCGATTGGGACGACGCCCGGGTTTTGCCTCCCGGGGCCATCGGCGAAATCGCGGTCAAGGGGCCCGTGGTCACGAAGCGCTACGACCACCACGATCGGGAAAACATTTGGGCCAAAATTTACGAAGGGTCCGACGTCTGGCACCGCATGGGCGACGCCGGATACTTCGACGACCGAGGACGGCTGTGGTTCTGCGGCCGCAAAAACCACCGGGTGGAAACCGCCGGCGGCGTGCTGTATTCCGTGCCGGTCGAGGAGATCTTCAACGTTCATCCCCGGGTGTTTCGCACCGCGCTGGTCGGCCTCGGCGCCCGTCCCCGGCAGCGCCCCGTGCTGATCGTCGAGCCCCGTTCCGGAGCCGCCCCCCGAAACCGGTCGGAGCGGACGATGTTCATCGACGAACTGAAGGCCTTGGCCAAAAACCACCCGGCCCTGGCGGAGGTCCGCGACATTCTTTTTCATCCCGCCTTGCCCGTGGATTACCGGCACAACGCGAAAATCATTCGGGAAGAATTGGTCCCCTGGGCGGCGAAGGAATTGGGCGGGGGCTGATCGGTGCGGGCGCTGGTCACCGGCGGCCAGGGTTTTCTGGGCCTTCACTTGGTTCGATTCCTTCTCGGACGGGGCGTCGCCGTGCGGGCCCTGGTTCGCCGCCCGGCGCCGGAGGTGGAAGCCCTCGGGGTTGAATGCGTCGTGGGGGACCTGCGGGACCCGGTGGCCGTTCGCGCCGCCTGCCGGGACCGCGACGTGGTCTTCCACGTGGCGGCCCACGTGGCGCTCTGGGGTCCCTGGGAGGACTTTTTCTCCGTCAACGTTCGCGGGACCGAAAACGTCCTGGCCGGTTGCCGCGCCGAGGGCGTGCCCCGGCTGGTCTACACCAGCACGCCGAGCGTCGTTTTCGACAATTCGAACCAGGAGGGAGTCAATGAATCCCTCCCCTACCCCGACGTTTTTCTGAGTCCCTACCCCGCGTCCAAGGCCCTGGCCGAAAAAGCCGTTTTGGCCGCCCACGGCCGGGACGGTCTGTGCACGGTGGCGCTCCGGCCCCATCTGATCTGGGGTCCCGACGACCCCCACATTGTCGGGCAGTTGCTGAAAAGGGCCCGGCGCGGTCGTTTGTTTTTGGTGGGCAGCGGACGGAACCGGGTGGACGTGACCTACGTGGACAACTGCGCGGAGGCCCATTGGCTGGCGGCCCAAGCCCTGGGTCCGGGTTCCCGCCTGGGGGGGCGCGCGTATTTCTTAAGCCAGGGGCACCCCGTGCCCATCGCGGAATTCATGCGGCGGGTGGCCGACGCCGCCGGACTTTCGCCCCGGCTCTTCCGCATCCCCTATCCGGTGGCCTGGGCCGCGGGCTGGCTGATGGAGAAATTCGGCGGGGGGGAATCCGGCGTTCCGCTCCTCACCCGCTTTCTCGCGGCCGAATTGGCCAAATCCCATTACTACGACATTGCCGCCGCGCGGACCGACTTCGGTTACGAACCGCGCATCACCACCGACGAGGGCTTCCGCCGGCTGGCGGCCAGTCTGGCGTCTAAAAGTGAAGGGACAACTCGCTGAACACCCGGTCTTGGCGGTTGTAGACGCTGAAAATCCCTTCGGGATCGTTCCCCGAAAACACGTCGGCCCCCACCTTGAACGTCACCCAATCGGACATCTTGTAAAGCATTTTCGGCCGTAGAATTTCGTCGCCTTTTCCAAAGTGATGGAGGACGATCAACTCGCACTCCAGCTTGTTGTTGACGAATTTGCGGCTCACCCGGCCCGCCACGTAAAGGCGGTTTTTCTCGACCCGGATCAAATCCTCGGAAAACCCCGGCACGTACCGGTCGATCAATTGAAGGTTCGTGTCCCAATTGTCGAAGAAAGTGTAATCCACCCCCACCATGGCGTCGTACGCCGAGCGGCGGTCCACGTTGTCCTCGTCGTCGGGGTTGTCGATGGCCGTGTAGCGGCGGGG
>DAOQNO010000228.1:2690-3220 GCA_035332125.1 Elusimicrobiota bacterium
CGGACACGTCCTTGGAAAACGTGAAGCCGTAATAATTCTGGCGGGGATGGCGGATCTCAAAATCGCCCGTGAAATTGGCCTCGTTGGGAATCCGGAAATAAACCGGATCTTTCTCGAAAGAATGAAGGAAGAACACCGATAGGTCGAGGCCGCCGGCCAGCATGGACAGTCGGCCCCCGGATTCCAGCGTGTTGAGGGAAACGGGAAGGGGTTGTTCCGGTATGGTCGTGAGGTCCACGCCCCGCACCAAGGGGCCGGCCTCGTCGGGGAGAAAGAAAAAGTCGGAGTCCACCGCCGGCCAGCGGTTGGCCCGGGGAACGAGGAGGACGAATTCCTGGGAGAACAAACCGCCGTTGTGCACCACGTCCAGGGCCCATTGGGGACGGCGAATGAGCCAGGTGTCGGGCAAAATCATTTCGCGGAAATCCCGGGCGTTCACCACGTCGGCCACGAAGAGACCCACGGCCTCGCCCCAAACGATCTGCTGGGCGCCGACCCGGACGGTGAAGAGGCCCGGCGACCAATCCACG
>DAOQNO010000229.1:0-3200 GCA_035332125.1 Elusimicrobiota bacterium
CCACGAATTCGACGAATTTACCGACGACGTTCTTTTTTCGGAGAATCTGGGTCACGGTCAAAACCGCGTCGGTGGCCGTGGCCCCGGCGGGAAGGCGGCCGGTCAGGCGCACGCCCACGACTTCCGGCAGGAGCATGGACATCGGTTGGCCGAGCATGGCGGCCTCGGCCTCGATGCCGCCCACGCCCCAACCCAGGACGCCCAGGCCGTTGATCATCGTCGTGTGGGAGTCGGTGCCGATCACGGTGTCGAAAAACAGCACGCCGTCCCGCTCGATCACGACGGGGGCCAGGTATTCCAGGTTCACCTGATGGACGATGCCCATGTCCGGCGGAATGGCGCGGAAATTTCGAAGGGCCTTCTGCCCCCATTTCAAAAACACGTAACGCTCGCGGTTGCGGGCGTATTCGGTTTCGACGTTGGCGGTGAACGCCGCGGCGGAGCCGAAGGCGTCGACTTGAACGGAATGGTCGATCACGAGATCGACGGGAAAGAGCGGGTTGATCTTTTTGGGGTCCACGCCCACCGCCCGGGCGGCGTCCCGCATGGCGGCCAGGTCGACGACCACGGGAACCCCGGTGAAATCCTGCAGGAGAACCCGGGCGGCGATAAAGGGGATTTCTTTTTCGGGGAGATTTTTGGGCACCCAGTGGAGAAGGGTCTCCACGTCTTTCCGGGTCACCAGCCGGCCGTCCTCGTTGCGAAGGGCGTTTTCCAGAAGAATTCGAATGGAGTAGGGAAGGCGCGACACGTTGGCCACGCCCTTCTCCTCCAGCGTCGGTAGACGGAAATAGTGGGGACCGCCGGGGGTCAAGTGAACTTTGGTGCCGAAAGAATTGGTGGAAGGCATGGTCGCTCCGTTTGGGAAGTTTCCGGATTTTACAAAATCGCCGGGCGTTGGCCGTTTCCTCGTGCGATGGGGGAGATTTTAAGTGTTACATCTAATTTACATTTACTTAAGGGGATATTTGACCGGCGCGAACATAATAAGAGGGCAATTCGAAGATTTTTCCCGGAGGGGAACAAATGACGTTTTCCAAAGCCCAGCTCAAAAAGTTGAAATCCACGATCGCCGGCGCCACCGCGTCGGTGTTTGCCTTTACGACGGTGTCCGTGCCCGTGGTGGAAGCCAATTTTTGGCAGGACCGTCAGAAAGCCGCCCGTACCGTCGCGGACCCCTCCTCCGCCGACGCCGGAACGGCCGAATCCCGTTCCCTGTACGCCGGGATGTTCAAGGGCGCCAACCCCATGCTGTTGGACGAGAAAGCCGTCGACGGCGTTGCCGCCGGCGCCCGGGACCTGGTGACCAAGGGCCTCGCCGACCTGGTGACGCCCCGCACCACCGATCAAAAACCCCTGCCCGCTTGGATGCGGACCCTGGTCACGCCCTTCGGCGAAATCGACGATTTCCACGTGACGGGTTCCCTTCGGAACGCCGCCGACTGGTCCTTCGATAAATCCGCCGACCCCGTGATCGTCCTGATCCAAGACGTCCACAACGTTCCCGAAGCTCAACTCAACATCTCGAAAATCATGGAGTCGTACCAAACCCGGGCGGGTCTTTCCGTCGTCGGTTTGGAAGGGGCGACCGGCGGCCTGTTGACCGACAAGTTCCGCGCCATGAACGCCCCGGAAGCCCTCCGCTGGGCCTCCGACTTTTTGATCAACGAGCGGGTGTTGAGCGGGGCCGAATACTTCGGTCTGAACGCGCCCCGCTCAGCGACGCTGTGGGGCATTGAAGACGAAGCCGCCTACCTCGCCAACGTGGAGGCCTACAAGCAAACGGTGGCGCTCCGGCCCGACGTGGCCGCCTTCGAAGCCTCCGCCAACGGCGCCTTGGCCGCCCTTCAGGAGAAAGTTTACAGCGCGGACTTGAAAACCTTTGAACGTCAGCGGTCCCTCTACGCCGACGAGAAGATTTCCCTGAGCGACTACGTGGAATCCATCGCCGCCGGGCCGGCCCTCCGCGCCGGCGTGAACCCGAACGCCTATCCGAACATCGCGCTTTTCCGCAAGGCCATTCTTCTCGAAAAAACCATCGACTTTAAAAAAGTGGAGGCGGAACGAACGGAATTCCTTCAGGCTCTGACGGCTCGTCTCTCGAAAGACGATCTGACGCGCCTGGTGGCCCTCAGCATGGAATTTCGGCTGCACCACGTGGGGTTCGGCGATTACTACAAGGCCCTGAGCGCCGCCGCCGCGCGCGTGAAGGTGGATCTCTCGAACACGCCGGAGCTCAAAAAATACGTTTCCTACGCCCTGTTGACCGACGGCATTGCCCGGACCTCTTTCCTGAACGAAATCGGCCGTCTCGAGGATTCCGTGACCGAAGGTCTCGCCACCTCCACGGCGCAGAAGGAGGCGGCCCGTCTTTCCCGGGACAACGTCCTTCTTCACAAACTGCTCCACCACAATTTGACGTTCCACGATTGGAGCGCCTTCCTGAAGCGCGTCGCCGAGCTCCGCGCCTTCGACGCGCGCCTCGCCGCCGCCGGACAGAAAAACGGCGTCCCCGTGGCGAAGGCCGAATTCGGTTTTCCGCTGTCCCCGTACGAAGCCTTTTACACGAGCGCCCAGGCCCGCAACGAACATTTCGTCCAAAACCTTTTTGACCGCCTCCGCGCCTCCGGCGCCCGGTCCGCCGTCCTGGTGGCCGGCGGTTTCCACACCGAGGGCCTTCGGGACCTGCTGACCCAAAAGGGCGTCGGCCACGTGGTGGTGACGCCGCGACTCACGAAAGTGGACAAAGACGACAATTATTTGGACGTCTTCGTTCGGGACCACACCCCCTTGGAAAAAATGATGCTCGGGGAAAAACTTTTCATCCGCAACACCCTCGGGCTGGCCGAGAACGCCCCCGCCGGTTTTGCCGGGGTTCACGACAGCGTGACCCGCGGCTTGTCGGTGCTGGCCTTCGCCGCCGTCCTGGCCCTGGGCGCGGCCACGCCCCGGGAGGCCGCCGCCGCGGCCAATTCGGACGCCGCCCAACGGGCCCTGGCGAACGCGCCGGTCCCGATGTCCGTGATCGGCGTGCGCGATGAAACGGTGAACCTGACCGCCGGAAACGCCCCGCTCTCGATTTCCTTCGCCGCGGCGGATTCGCCCGCGGTCGCCGCGCCCGGCCGTTTGAACGCCGGAACCGCCGGCGGCCTGTCGGTGTCCGTCGCCGGCGGCCCCGCGGTGGCCGCGGCCACCGACTG
>DAOQNO010000230.1:0-3197 GCA_035332125.1 Elusimicrobiota bacterium
CGTTCTCCGTCGATTTAAGCGCCGATCAGCGGCGCGCGGGGCGGCGGGTTTCGACGGGACGGGCGGCCGGGACCGGGGTCGTTCGGGGTTCGGTCGCCGCCGGCGGGGTCTGTCGAATGCGGCTTTGAATGGCTTCGAGGGTCAGCCGGTTTTGTTCCTGAATTTTGGCGATTTTACGCGCCGTACGCCATTGATGCAGGCTGGTGCCCACCGAGAAAAAAAGGCCGATCACCACGAGAAGGGTGGAGAGTCCCAAAGCGATGAAATAACGGGTCCGTTGCGTCAAAAGGAAGGAAATGATGATTCCCAAAATGCCCAGGCTTAAAATCATGAGTCCAAACATGCTGTTGGTCACAACGAACATGGACAGCCTCCCCAAATTTTAGTTCGAAAATAATCCTAACAGATAAACCCCGCGCCAACAAGGGCCAAATTTACGTCCTTGACGGAGGGCGGACCCTCTGTTACACTGGAAAAACTTGAAAAAAATATCCCTCCGCACCAAATTAAGCCTCTATTCCAGCCTGCTGGTTTTGGGTGTGGTTTCCAGCGTGGGATTTTCCCTTTACGTGGCCGAGCGCCACTACTTGTTGCAGCGGTTTCAGCAAAGCCAACAGGAAAGCGTCCAGTTTCTCGTTCAAATCGGACGGGAATCCCTGACGAGTCGGAACATGCCGCTCCTAGCCAGTTATTTGTCCCTTCTTCGTAAGTCCCGGGCCTTGACCTACGCGATGGTTTTAGACGCTAAAGGGCAAATCGTGGCCCACACCAACACCATTTTTGTCGGGCAAAAACCCACGGACACCGTCACCCTGCAGGCCCTGGAAGCGGGCACGTTGACGCAGCAGGAATCCCCCGCCGGCAGCGACCAGGTGGTGGATTTGGCCATGCCGATTCTTCAGGAGGGGCGGCGTTGGGGCACGGCCCGTGTCGGGTATTCCCAGAAGGCCATCGCCGCCCTGGTGGACGGCGCGCTGGAGGCGGCCCGCCACCGGATTTTTGTCGCCGGCGCGGTGTCCATCGTCGTGGGCATCGCCATCGCGGTGTTCCTGGCCCTTCTTCTGGCCCGGCCCATCCGCCATTTGCGGGACGGCGCCCACCAAATCGGCGAAGGGGCCCTGGACCACCGCATCCGCATCACCTCCCGGGACGAATTGGGCGAGCTGGCCAACGAGTTCAACGTCATGGCCGCCAAGCTGCAGGAATTGGACCAATTGAAACAGGACTTCGTCTCCAACGTCACCCACGAACTCCGGTCGCCGTTGACGTCCCTTCGCGGCTACGTCGAATTTCTTCTGCGGGGAAGCGCGGGCGCCCTGAACGACGAGCAACGGGATTACCTGATGGTCATCAAGAACAATTCCGTGCGGCTGGCCCGGTTCATCGACAATCTCTTGGATGTGGCCAAAATCGAATCGCGCAAAATAGAGCTCCATCCCGAGAACGTCCGCCCCCAGGACATCGCCCGAGAAATGGAAGCCGTCTTCCGGCCCATGGCGGAGGAAAAGGAGATCGCTTTCCACACCGAAGTCCCCCCCGACATTCCGCCCCTGCGGGCGGACGCCGACAAACTGGTGGAAATATTCACGAACCTGCTCAGCAACGCCTTTAAATTTACGTCGGAAAATGGGCGCGTCGTGTTTTCCGTCGCCGAGGAAGGGGACGCCCTTCATTTTCGGGTGATCGACAGCGGCGTCGGGATTCCGGCGTCGGCCTTGGAGAGCGTTTTCAACAAGTTTGAGCAGGTCAAGCCGACGCACGGCCTGGCCCGAAAGACCAAGGGAACGGGGTTGGGCCTCACGATCGTCCGCGGTTTCGTGGAGGCCCACGGCGGGCGGGTGTGGATGGAGAGTGAGGAAGGTCAAGGGTCCACCGCCCACGTGGTGTTGCCGAAATCCGGCGCGGCGGCCGCCAAACCCGAAACCCCCGAGTCCGCCCGGTGATTCTTTACAACGATGGTTGGAAGTTTTACGATACCCAGGCCGTTTTCGACAAGGAGCGCGAACCATGTTAAAGAAGCGCATCATGGTGGTGGACGACGACAAGGACATTC
Source organism: Elusimicrobiota bacterium (assembly GCA_035332125.1). Taxonomy (GTDB): domain Bacteria; phylum Elusimicrobiota; class Elusimicrobia; order FEN-1173; family FEN-1173; genus JADKIY01. The sequence continues at coordinate 2,054 of DAOQNO010000230.1, forward strand.
GCCGGTTGGTGGAAAATATTTTGTCCAAAGAGGGGTTCGTGACGGTGGGCGCCGAAAACGCCGCCGACGCCCTCAAGAAAATTCAAAATTCCAAGCCGGATTTGATCATCCTGGATTTGCAATTGCCCGACAAGGACGGTTTCGAAGTGTGCAAGCAGCTGCGGGCCGATCCGGCGACGCGTTACGTCCCGGTTGTTTTCCTGACCGTCCAAAACGTCGATTCCTATAAGATCGCCGGACTGGAGATCGGGGCCGACGATTACATTACCAAACCGTTCAACCAGACCGAACTGGTCGCTCGGGTCAAGGCGGTCCTTCGCCGGGTGGACTGGCGCGATAAAAAAGAAGCCGCGCTGCGCGATGGCCAGTTGGCGGTGGACATGGAAAAACATTCCGTCCACATGGACGCCAAACCCTTGGACCTCTCCCCCAAGGAATTCGATTTGTTGGTGTCTCTCCTTCGTAACCACGGCAAGGTCATGACGCGGGCGGAATTGTCGGAAACCGTGTGGGGCCACGAGTATTTCGGCAACACCCGCACCGTGGACGTCCACGTGGGCCGTTTGCGCAAGAAATTGGGGAAGATGGGCGAGAAAATCCGTACGGTGGAACGAATCGGCTATCGGTACGAGTAGGTTTCCCCCCCGTCGCCGGGCCGAAGGGCGTCAGGAGATGGCGGGGATCAGCAGCTTGCGAACCTTGTCGAGAAAGGTTCCGAAAGGAACCGGTTTCGTCAGTTTCCCCAGCACCGCTTCGGCCGCGATGGGCGCTTCCTGGGCCATGATGGACACGATGAGCACCGGAATGGTTTTGGCCTGGGGGTCCGCGCGAAATTCCCGCAACAATTCCAGGCCGTCCTTGTGGGGCATTTCCAAGTCCAAGGTGATCAAGTCGGGTTGAAATCGACGCACCGCTTCGAAGGCGTGGCGGCTGTCGTTCACGCATAAAACGTCGCAACCCATTTCCACGCAAAACTCCTCCAGCAAACCGGACATGGCCGGATCGTCGTCAATAATGAGCACGCGTTTCTTTGCCATTTCCCCCTCCTCGGCGCTTCCTGTTTCCCTATAAATTTAGATCAAAAAGTTTCGGCCCGCCTTAATTAATTGTAACGGAAATGAAACAAATTATCGAAATGTTATTT
>DAOQNO010000231.1:0-3197 GCA_035332125.1 Elusimicrobiota bacterium
CAATCTTCGATGAGCGTCGCGATGTCCTGCTCATCGTCCGCCACGATGATCCGGGAGCGGGGCTTGACGTCAAGCTCGATGAGTTTGCCGGGATCCGTCATGGGCGTGGGCCGGGGACGGGTTTAGAACCCCGTCGAGGTCTCCTTCGGAAGCGATTTGCGCAATTCGTCCACGTCGTTGGAATATTCCAACGCGGTGGCGTGGGTGATCTGTCCCCGCTGAACCAGCCCCAGCAGGCATTGGTTCATGGTTTGCATGCCGGACTTGCTGCCCGTCTGCATCGCGAGGTAAATCTGCTCCACTTTTTGTTCCCGCACGAGGTTTCGGACCGCGGGAGTCACCAGCAGGAGTTCGGCCGCCAACACGCGGCCCGAACCCGAGGCGTGCATGAGCAGGGCCTGGCTCAAGATCGCTTGAAGCGTAAAGGACAACTGGCTGCGGGCCTGCTCCTGGCGTTCCGGCGGAAAGGAATCCAAAATCCGGTTGACGGTCCCCGCCGCGTCGTTGGTGTGAAGGGTCGAAAAGACCAGGTGGCCCGTTTCAGCGATGGTCATCGCCGCCGCGATCGTTTCGGCGTCCCGCATTTCGCCCACCAGAATAACGTCGGGGTCCTGCCGAAGAACGTATTTCAGGGCCGAGGTGAAACTTTGGGTGTCGGTGCCGAGCTCCCGCTGGTTGACCAGCGACTGTTTGTGGAAATGGATGTATTCGATGGGATCCTCGATGGTCACGATGTGGCACTGGCGGTTTTCGTTGATGTAGTCGATGAGGCTGGCCAGCGTGGTGGATTTCCCCGACCCGGTGGGGCCCGTCACAAGGACCAACCCCCGGGGAAGGTTGACCACGTCGTTGATGACGGGCGGCAATCCCAATTCCTCAAAACTCATGAACCGGGACGGGACCGACCGCAGGGCCGCGCCCACGCTTCCCCGCTGGCGGAACACGTTCATCCGGACGCGCCCCAACCCTTTGATCCCGAAGGAAATGTCCAGCTCGTTTTCGGATTCGAACCGCTGTTTTTGCACGTCGGACAGGAGGGAATAAATGAGCCGTTGGCACATGTCGGGGGTCATTTTTTCCAAATTGGTTTGAATCAAAACCCCGTCCACCCGCAGGGCCGGCGGCGCGCCGACGGTGAGGTGGAGATCGGACGCCTTTTTTTGCACCATCAAAATCAACAGATCGTTCATGCTGATCATGGCAGATCCCCCGTGTTCAACTTTGGTCGCCGACCCGCAACGCTTCGTCGATGGTCGTCAGTCCCGCCAGGGCCTTGTTCACCGCGGCTTCGCGGAGCGTCACCCGTTCCGAGGTTTCCCGCGCCAACGCGGCGCGTCCCGCTTTTTCCCACATCAATCGCCGGACACCGTCCGTCGCCGGCAACAGTTCGAAGACCGCGGCGGCGCCCAAGAAACCCGTCCCCAGGCACTGGCCGCACCCCCGCCCCCGGTACAAGGTGAAGGAGTCGGCCCGTTTGGCGGCCCGCATTTCCTGGCTGCCGACGCCCTGGGCCATCAATTGGCGGAGGGAAAAAGTGTGGGGTTCCCGGCAATGGGGGCACACGGTCCGAACCAGCCTCTGGCCGACCACCCCAACGAGGGCCTGGGCCAGTTGGGCGGCGGACACGCCGAGCTCCCACAACCGCTCGATGCCCGCCAGCGCGGACGACGCGGTCAGGGCCGCCAACACCAGGCATTCCGACGACGCCTGCAGGGCGGCCTCGGCGGTGGGCAAATCCCGCAAATCGGAGACGTAGAGGACGTCGGGGCCCAACCGCCGCAGGATATGAACCCCGGACGCCAACGTCAAACGAGCGTCCGGCCGCGCCTGAAGCTGGGAGACGCCGTCCAGATAACGTTCGACGGGATCTTCGACGGAGACCAGGTGGCGGGAGGGATCGCTCAGGCGGGCCAGGGCCGCGTGCAGGGTGCTGCTTTTTCCGGAGCCCGTGGGACCCACCGCCAGGATCAGGCCCTTTTTCAACTCCAACATTTTTTCAAATTGCGAACGGGATTCCCCCTCCAGCCCGAGTTTTTCCAAATCCAAGGGCATGGCGCGGTCCGCGTCGACCAGCTTGAAAACGATCTTCTCCCCGAGGGAGGTCGGCAGGGTCGTCACCGTCAGGTCCATGGGGCGTCCCGAGGCCGTCCATCGTAGGCGTCCGACCTGCGGCACCCAACACTCCCCCACGTTGAGGCGGGCCAGGGTTTTGAGCCGGGCCACGAGCGACGCCTGATGGGCCAGCGGAATATCGGGCCGGGACTGGAGACCGGCTTTGCTTCGGTAACGGACGTGCAGCGCCTGGGCGCCGGGCTCAAGAAAAATATGGTCGGCCCCGGCTTTGGCCGCGTTCTCCACCAGGGCGCCGATGACCGTGTCCATGGCCTCCAGCGCCGGACCGGCGTCCGCCTCCGCGACGACGTCTTTGCGGTCGGGGTAATAACGGGCCACGGCCTTTTGAATTTCCGATTCCGAAGCGAGGACCAGCTTGATGTCGCACCCGGTTTGGATTTTAAGCTCCCCGATGGAATCGAACTCGGCGAAGGGATCGGCCACGGCAACGGAAAGGACGTTGCCCTCCTTGGCGACGGGCACCAAATTTTTGGACCAGGCCAAGGCCGCGGGGATGTGGGCCAACACCGCGGGCGGGACCGCGGGGCGGGTGGACAGGGCCGTGAGGTAGCCGTAGCCCGATCGTTTGGACAAAACCGACAACACGTCCTCTTCCGTGCAGAACCCGAGGCCGACCAGCAGATCGCCCAGCTTACCGCCTTTCGTGCGCTGGGCCTCCACCGCCCGTTCCAATTGAATGGCGGTGATGAGGCCTTCCTGGATCAGGATGTCCCCCAGGCGTTTTTTGGGACCGTTTTTCGACATGAGCCCTCTTTTCGTCAGTCCAAAAGCGACGTCACCGCGACGGTGTCCACGATGTCTTCGTCCGTGCAGCCCCGGGACAAGTCCGCCATGGGTTTGCCCAGCCCCACCAGAAAGGGGCCCACCGCCCGGGCGCCGCCCAAATGCTGCACCATTTTGTAGCCGATGTTTCCGGCGTTCAAATCGGGCACGATCATCACGTTGGCCCGGCCCGCGGCGGGGCCGTCGGGCACGCCCTTCTGCCGGGCGATGTGGTCCACCAGCGCGGCGTCCGCCTGCCATTCGCCGTCCACCGAAAGATCCGGGGCTTTTTTCTTCGCGTG
>DAOQNO010000232.1:0-3190 GCA_035332125.1 Elusimicrobiota bacterium
CCCGGTGTGAAAGCCTTCACGGCCGCGGTCCTGGGGGGCATCGGCAATCTGCCCGGGGCCATGCTGGGCGGTTTCCTCCTCGGCGTGGTGGAAGCCCTGGGCACCGGGTTCCTACCGGAACCGGAGTGGAAAGACGTTTTCGCCTTCGCCGTTTTGATTCTGGTCCTTCTATTCCGACCTTCGGGGCTCCTCGGTGAGAACACCGCTGAAAAAGTTTAAATCGTATTTTTGGGCGGGCGTCGGCGTGGCGGCGTTTCTGGCCGCCCCGCTCGTCCTCCAGGGAACCTCCTGGGCCTTCGTGATTCGAATCCTGGCCCTGATGGGCCTTTACGGACTTCTGGCCCTCGGCGTCAATTTGGTGCTGGGCTACGTGGGCCTGTTGGATCTCGGGTTCATGGCGTTTTACGCCATCGGCGCGTACACAACGGCCCTGCTTTCCCTTCGGGGGGTCGGATTTTGGTGGTGCCTTCCCGCCAGCGTCCTCGCGGCCGTGACGGTTCGAACGCTTCTGGGGTGGCCCGTGCTCCGCTTGCGGGGCGATTATTTGTCCATCGTGACCCTGGGGTTCGGGGAGATCACCCGCATCGCGCTCAACAATTGGGATTCGCTCACCAACGGCCCCAAAGGGCTTTCCCTTTTGTCGTCGGCCGCGGTGCCTCCCCTTCGTTTCTTTGGGTTCGGGATCCAAACGAACACCCACTTTTTCTATTTGATTTTCGCTTTGCTGAGTCTCGGACTCCTGGTGTGCGCGCGCCTCAACCGCTCCCGGATCGGCCGGGCGTGGATGGCGATCCGGGACGACGAGTTGGCCGCCCGGGCCATGGGGGTCAACGCGCCCCGGCTCAAGAATCTGGCCTTCGGGCTGTCCGCCGGTTTCGCCGGCGTGGCGGGGGCCATCTTCGCCCGGTGGGAAAACTTCGTCACGCCCGAATCCTTCACGTTTTGGGAATCGGCTCTCCTGGTCGCCATGGTGGTGTTGGGCGGCATGGGGTCCCTGCCCGGCGTCCTGGTGGGCGTGGCGTTGATCCTGGGTCTTCCGGAGATTCTCCGGTCCGGCGTGTTTCGATGGATCGGCGGCGCCCAGGCCGTCAACGCCCGTTACCTGGTCTTCGGCGCGATTCTCGTGGCCATGGCGATTTTTCGGCCCCAGGGGCTTTGGCCCCGCCGTGTGGACCGGTTGCCGGCGGGGAACGAATAAGTGCGCCTCCTGGGCGTTCGCGGGGTGTCCAAAAAATTCGGCGGCGTCGCCGCCCTGGACGGCGTGGAGTTCGACATCGAATCCGGGGAGATCGTGAGCGTCATCGGGCCCAACGGCGCGGGGAAAACCACGCTCTTCAACGTCCTCACCGGGTTTTACCGGCCCGACGCCGGCGCCATCGAGTTTTCCGGCGAACGGATCGACGACCTGCCCTCCCACCGGATCGCCAAGCGGGGCATCGCCCGAACCTTTCAGAACATCCGGCTCTTCGGCCGCATGACCGCCCTGGAAAACGTCATGGTCGGCCGCCATTGTCGCACCCGATCGGAACTGTGGCCGGCCCTGCTCCGCACCCGCTCTTTCTACCGGGAGGAGCGCGAAATCCGCCATTCCGCCCTCGAGCGGCTGAAGGCCGTGGGATTGGAAAAGGAAGCCCACGCCCTGGCCCGCAACCTCCCCTACGGGGACCAGCGTCGGTTGGAAATCGCCCGGGCCCTGGCCGCCGAGCCCCGTCTTCTGTTGTTGGACGAGCCCAACGCCGGCATGAATCCCCAGGAAAGCGAAGGGCTGATGGCCTTGATCCGACGGATTCGGGGGGAAGGGGTGACGGTTCTGCTGATCGAGCACGCCATGCGAGTGGTGATGGGCGTGTCCGACCGCGTCATCGTCTTGGACTACGGCAAAAAAATCGCCGAAGGGCCCCCGGCCGCGGTGCAGAGCGACCCCCGGGTGATCGAGGCCTATTTGGGCGCCCCGCGGGAGGAGGACGCCCGTGCTTGAGGTGAAAAACGTCAGCGCCTCCTACGGCCGGAAGCTCCGCGCGCTTCACGGCGTAAGTCTGACCGTGGGTCGGGGCGAAATCGTTTGCTTGATCGGCGCCAACGGCGCCGGCAAGAGCACTCTGCTCAAGACCCTGTCGGGTCTGATCTGGCCGGACGCCGGAGAAATCCTTTTCGACGGCCGCCGCGTGGATTCGCTGCCGGCTCACGCCACCGCCGAACGGGGATTGATCCACGTTCCCGAAGGGCGCCGAATTTTCCCGCGAATGACCGTTCGGGAAAATCTGGAAATGGGGGCCTACACCGGCGCCGCGGCCGAGGCGCGACGGGGAATCGACCGGGTGGTCCGCCTGTTTCCGGTGTTGGGAGACCGGTTGTCCCAATGGGGCGGCACCCTCTCCGGCGGGGAACAGCAAATGTTGGCCATGGGGCGGGCGCTCATGGCCCGGCCCCGCCTTCTCATGCTGGACGAACCGTCCATGGGTTTGGCGCCGCTGGTCGTTCAAAAGATCTTTGAGATCATTCGGGACATCAACCGGGACGGCACACCGATTTTGTTGGTGGAGCAGAACGCCAACGAGGCCCTGCGCGTGGCCCACCGGGGCTACGTGATTGAAACCGGCCGCATCGCCCACGAAGGCTCGGCCCGGGACCTGCGGACGGATCCCAAGGTCCGAAACGCCTATTTGGGGGTTTCCTGATTTCCGGGGGGCTTCGCCGGTCCTCCACCGCTCGGGTGGAACTTGTGTGCGTGGGGACGGAACTGTTGACGGGTAAAATCAGCACCCACGGCGCCGCCTTCGGGGCGCTTTTGGAGGATCGGGGATGGCCGTTGACCCGGGAAACCACGGTGGCCGACGATCCGCGCGAGATGGAAGCCGTCTTCCGGGAGGTTTGGCGGCGGTCCGAGGTGACGATCGTCACCGGCGGGCTGGGGCCGACTTTTGACGACGTAACCCGGGAGGTGTGGTCCAAGGTCACGGGACGCCGGTTGCGCCGGAACCGGGCGGTGGAAGCCGTCATCGCGGGGCGATTTCGGGCGCGCGGCCTGCGCATGCCGCCCGCGAACCGGCGCCAGGGGATGATTCTCGATGGGGCGACCGTTCTGACCAACGACGCCGGCACCGCCCCCGGACAATGTCTCTGGACCGGCAAAAAAATGCTCGTTTTGTTGCCCGGTCCGCCCCGGGAACTGACGCCCATGGTCGAAAAC
>DAOQNO010000233.1:0-3186 GCA_035332125.1 Elusimicrobiota bacterium
CCGCCGTAAAGGAGGTCGCGCCCCAGGTGCGGGCCAATTGGGCCGCGTTCAGGCCCGCGTTCAGAAACCATTGCCCCGGGCCTTTCCCGCCGTAAAGGAGGTTCAATTCGACGGATTCCTCCACGCCGCCCCCCTGCCCCGACCAACGGGCCCACAGAAAATAAGTCAACGCCGGAATAGCGAAGGTTTTGAGCAACGACCGGAACCGACGTTGAAGCAGAAGGCTCGCCCCCACCGCGCCCCAGAGGGGAAGGGCCGCGGGACGGATCAAGTAGAGGACCGACAGCCAGGTCCCGGCGGCGAAGTCGGGCAATCGATTTTTCTCCCACAAAAGGAAGAATCCGAGGGCGCCCAGCAAAAAAGGCGCCTCGGGCATCACGACGCCGAGCCGCCCCAGGACCAGCGGGTTCAGGGCGAACAAGCCGGTCAGGAGGACGGCGGTGGGCGCGTCCTGGCGGCGCCGAAAAAACAGCCACACGGCGCCCGTGCAGGCCAGGAGCGCCAGGCCCGCCCACAGTTGGCAGGCCAGCGCGTTGTCCGGGAATAGGAAGGCGATCGGCGCCAGAAAGGCCGGAAATCCCGGGGTGAGGTTGGTGATGGGCGGGGAGCCCGGCAAAAACCAGTGCCGGTAACGGCCTTCCCGCAGGGACTGGGCCGCCAGGAAATAGAGGGCGTCGTCGTGATCCTGGCCGATGTACCCCATGGGAAGGAGCCCCAGGGCCGTGAGGACGAAAACCGATAACCAAAAGGCGGGCCGCCGAAGCAGGGCGGCCCCTTTTTCGCGGAGCGTCATGATTCGAGAATCATAGCGAAACGACCACGGATTTGAAATAATAGACTTTTCACATTCACCGACTGAAAGACGGACAAAAAGTGCCCCATTTGGGAGTCAACATCGACCACGTGGCGACCCTGCGGCAGGCCCGGCGCGGGGAGTCGCCCGACGTCGTGGCGGCCGCTCGGGCGGCCCGGGCCGGCGGGGCCGACAGCCTCACGGTTCATCTGCGAGAAGACCGGCGCCACATCCAAGACAAGGACGTTTCCCTGCTTCGCAAGGAAAAGGGTCTCCGGCTTAATTTGGAAATGGCGGCCACGGAAGAAATGGTCCGGATCGCCCGGGTGGTCCGCCCGGACAGCGTGTGCCTGGTCCCCGAAAAACGCCAGGAGTTGACCACCGAGGGCGGGTTGAACGTGGAGCGGGAACTTTCGCGGCTTCGCGAAATTGTTCGAAAAATCAAAGGCAAAGGGATCGTGGTCAGCCTGTTCATCGACCCGGATCCGGCGCAACTTCAGGCGGCCAAGGACGCCGGCGCGGATTGGGTGGAGCTCCACACGGGGGCCTACGCCGGGGCGGCCGGAGCGGCCCGGGGCGCCGAGCTCGCGAAAATTGAAAAGGCCGGAGCGTTGGCTCTCGGGCTCGGCCTCGGGCTGAACGCCGGCCACGGCCTGGATTACGACAACGTCGGCCCGGTGGCCCGCCTGCCTCGGATGCAGGAATTGAACATCGGATTTTCCATCATTGCCCGGGCGCTTTTTGTCGGCCTCGAAACGGCCGTCCGGGAGATGAAATCGCTCGTCGACCGGGCCCGGCCCGCTTAGGAGTTCCTTATGTGCGGCATCGTCGGTTACATCGGCAAGAACGAAGCGTCGGACGTCCTGCTGGACGGTTTGCGGCGGTTGGAATACCGCGGCTACGACTCGGCGGGCATGGTCGTTTTGGACGGCGGTCGTCTGGACATCCGCCGGAGCGTCGGCAAACTGATGAATCTCGAGGCGCTCTTGAAGAAGGAGCCCCTGCGCGGCGGCGCCGGCGTCGGCCACACCCGGTGGGCCACCCACGGCCGACCCTCCGAGGAAAACGCCCACCCCCATCGGGACGCCACGGGCCGGGTGGTCGTGGTCCACAACGGCATCATTGAAAATTACACCACCCTCAAAGCGGGCCTGGTGGCCCGGGGGGTCCGGTTCGCGTCCCAGACCGACACGGAAGTGGTCGCGCACTTGGTGGGAGAAGCCATCGCCCGCCGACGGTCCAAAGCCGCGCTGTCGGCGGACCAATTCGTCGAAGCCGTCCGGGAGGCGTTGTCCGAGGTCAAGGGCACCTACGCTCTGGGCATCGTTTCGGCGGACTGCCCCGGCGTGGTCCTGGGCGCTCGACGGGAATGCCCCCTGTTGATCGGCGTCGGCGAGGGGGAGAATTTCCTCGCTTCGGACGCCCCCGCGATCCTGTCCCGGACCCGGGAAGCCGTTTTCCTCCAGGACGGGGACATGGCCGTGTTGACCGCGGACGCCTACCGGGTGATTTCCATCGACACCGGCCGCCCGGTGGAACGCAAGAAAGTCCATCTGCCCTGGGACCCGCTCCAGGCCGAGAAGGCCGGCTACCGCCATTTCATGTTGAAGGAAATCCACGAACAGCCCCGGGCGTTGGAAGACACCCTCCGCGGGCGACTGAGCTTGGACGACACCGGCGTCCACCTCGACACGCTGAAGCTTTCCGAAGACCAAATCCGGGGATTTAAAAAAATGACGATCGTGGCCTGCGGAACCTCCTTCCACGCGGGCTTGGTCGCGCGTTACCTCATCGAAAAATGGGTCAAGGCGCCCTGCGACGTGGAAATCGCCTCCGAATACCGCTACCGGGACCCGCTGATCGGCCCGGGCGACCTGGTGGTGGCCATCTCCCAATCCGGGGAAACGGCCGACACCATCGCGGCGTTGCGCCACGCCAAGGAGAAGGGGGCCCGAACCCTGGCCGTCTGCAACGTCGTCGGGTCCACTCTTTACCGGGAGGCCCACGGCAAAATCCTGACCCACTGCGGGCCCGAGATCGGGGTGGCCAGCACCAAGGCGTTCACGTCCCAACTCGTGGTTCTGTATTTGCTCGCCGTGTACGGGGGACTCCTGCGCGGGACGCTCCCCCGAACGGAGGTGGAAAAGATTCTTCAAGACCTCCTGCATTTGCCCCGGTGGGTGGGCGACGCGCTCAAGGAAGATCCCGGTGTTTTGGCGCTGGCCAAGAAGTTTTCCCACAGCCACAATTTCCTTTACCTGGGGCGGAACCTGAATTACCCCATCGCGCTCGAGGGGGCGCTCAAGCTGAAGGAGATTTCCTACATCCACGCCGAGGGGTACCCGTCGGGCGAGCTCAAGCACGGGCCCATCGCCTTGATCGACGAAGACATG
>DAOQNO010000234.1:0-3179 GCA_035332125.1 Elusimicrobiota bacterium
GGACAACCAACCCATCCCGGCGGCCTTGCCTTCGGCGACCCATCGTTCCAGGAAAGCGGCGTCCTCCGCCGCGGGGTGGATAGCGGTGAAAGCCGCGAAAGGAAAACCGAGATCCGCCGCGAGGGCTTTGATCTCCGGGCCGGACGCCGGGACCTTCATGAACGCGGGCGGGGCGCCCGCTCGGGGTAGTTGGTCGCCGCCGCGTGGACGCCGAGCGACGACAGGCGCCGAAGCTCCGCCGTTTCGTTGGCCGTCCAGGTCCCCACAAACCATCCGTGGCGGCGGGCCGTGGTCATCAGGGCCCGGTCGATCAAGGTGTGTTTGGGAAATATGGCGTCGGCCCCGAGGGCGGCCATTCGCCGAGTCAGGCCCGGCAGGGGATTCGAAAAAAGCAGTCCCGCCCGGAGAGCCGGGCACCGGGCCTTGACGGCCCGGACCGCGCGAGGGTCGAAGGAGATGACGATCGTTCGATCCACCATCCCGCCCGCGGCCAGGGCTTCCACCACGGCGGCCGGGAGGCGGCGGGGACTGTCCGGGGAGGTTTTGATTTCGACGATCAAATTCAGGGGCCGACCCGCGTGGGTTTTTTTCCGCCGGGCCCAACGAATCAAATCCCCCAGGCGCCAAAGCCGTTCTTTTTTGAACCGGGGGGCGAACCAGGCCCCGGCGTCGAGTTTTCGAAGTTGAGCCCAGGTCCGGGACCGGACGGGCCCCCGCCCGTTGGTGGTTCGGTCCAGGCGGCCGTCGTGAAGGACGACCGTTTCGCCGTCTTTGGAGCGATGCACGTCGCACTCCACGGCGTCGGCGCCCAGGCGCAGGGCTTTTTCAAAGGACGCGCGGGTGTTTTCGGGCGCGTGGCCCATGGCCCCCCGGTGGCCCACAATCCACATCCGTTCTTTTTTCACGAGAATTGGTACAGCGCGAAATAAATGGCCACGCCCGTCACGGACACATACATCCAGACGGGCCAGGTCCAACGGGCCCAGACCCGGTGCCGGTCGAACCGCTCCCGCGCCGCCAGGGCCAAGGTGGTCACGACCAGGGGCACCACGGCCGCGGCCAGGACCGTGTGGGAGAGGAGAAGAAGAAGGTAGAGGGAACGCCAAAGGCCGGCGCCTTGGAACCGAACGTGGCCCGCCCGGGCGTGATGGAGGAGATAACCGGCCAAAAAGAAGACCGAGGACAAGAAGGCCCCGGTCATGCAACGGCGATGGGCGGCAACGTTCTTTTTTCGAATGAAAAGGAATCCGGCGGTGAGGAGGGCGGCGCTTAGCGCGTTGAAACCGGCGTTGATCGTTGGAAGGAGAGGCGCGGTCACGCCGCCTCTCCACCGCGCCGAATCAGCGACAGGGAGAGACCGAAGGTCAAGGCGGCGAAGAGGGCGTTGACGCCGAAGCACACCCAGAGGGACGCCCCGCCCGCCCCGGGGAAAAAGCCCCGGTGCAGGGCCGCCACGCTGTAGCTCATGGGATTGATCGCCATGAGAACCTTGAGCCATCCCGGCGCCCCGGAGGCGGGGAACACCGCGCCGGACAGAAACCACAGGGGCATGAGAAAAAGATTCATGATGGCGTGGAACCCCTGGACGGAGTCGGTCTTCAAGGCGATGATCAGGCCGAGACCCGTGAGGCCGAAGGACATGAGGAGCAGCATGGCCGAGGAAATCAGAAACCCGGCCAGGCCGAGGGGCACGCGCAAAACCGGCAGTAGAGCCATAAAAAGCACCGCCTGGAAAAAAGCCAGCAAGGTGCCGCCCAGCATTTTCCCGGCCACCACGGCGCCCCGGGGCGCCGGCGACACGAGCACGGCCTGAAGGAAACCGGCCTGGCGGTCGTCGATGACCGACATGGTGGAAAAAATCGCCGTGAAGAGACACACGAGGGCCATGGTGCCCGGAAGGAAGTATTGCATGTAGCTCACGCCCCCCGCCGCGCCCAGGGACACGCGGAAGCTTCCGCCCAACCCCGCCCCCAAAAAGAACCAAAACATAAGCGGCGTCATCAGGGCGCCGATCAGCCGGTTCCGTTGGCGGAAAAAGCGGACCATCTCCCGGTCCACCAGGGTGCCCGTGGCCAGCCAAAACCGCGACGCGCTCACGAGGGTCCCCCGTTGTCGGCCCAAAAACGATGGCCGGTGTGGTGAACGAAAACATCTTCCAGGGTGGGTTTGCCGACGGAGGCGGAGGCCACGAGGTCGGGAAAGGCGACCACGATTTGCGGAATTAATTCGTGGGCCCGGTCCCGCTCAAAGCGAACGGCGCCGTCCTGAACCACCGCGTCGACGTCGAAACGCTCCTTGAGCCCGGCGGATAAAATATCCGGCGAGACGGTGGTTACCCAGACCACGTCCCCCCGAATCGTCTCCTTCAACACCGCCGGAGTCCCGAGGGCCGCGATCCGCCCCCGGTCCAAAATAATCAGGCGGTCGCAACGCTCGGCCTCTTCCATGAGGTGGGTGGTGACCAGAACCGTCACCCCCTCTTTTTTCAAGCTCTTCAGATAGGTCCAAACGTCCCGACGGGCCCCCGGATCCAAACCCGTGGTGGGTTCGTCCATCAGAAGCAGGGCGGGGCGGTGGAGCAGGCTCTTGGCGATCTCGGCCCGCCGCTGCAGGCCGCCGGAAAGCCGTTCCACAATGTCCCCCGCCCGGTCCGCCAGGAAATCCCCCGCCGCCACCCGGCACCACAGGTACCGACAGCGTTACGCTTGCCGGCGTCGCGACCAGCGCAGGCTGCGCGGCCACCGCCAGCGTTACAGGAATCCGCAGCGGGTTACTCGTCGTTCCCGGTGCCAGCACGGTGACCGTGCCGCTGTAGCTGCCTGGCTCCAATCCTTTGGCATCCAGCGTCACGCCCAGCCGCCCGGGGAAGCCGCCCGTCGCGCCGCTCAAGACCATCCACGAGTTCGATGCCGTCGCTGTGAATGTCGTGGAAGGCGCCCCGTCCGGCAGGGTCAACGCCACATTCTGCGTCGTCGCCGCCGCCGTGCTGACCTGCGCCGTCTCAATCAATGCCGGACTCGCCGTCACCACCGGCGATGCCTGCCCCGCCAACTGCGCCTTTACCGAAATCGTACGCGCCTCAAGGAAAGGCTGCAGGGCAGGGGCGCTGCCGCCAAACCCGCCGCCACCCGGCTGCCCTCCAGCCGCTGGTGCCGCATTATCCACCGTCATCGCCGCCT
>DAOQNO010000235.1:0-3170 GCA_035332125.1 Elusimicrobiota bacterium
ATGCGGAGGCGGGCAATGCGGCCCGGGCTCGGCTCCTCCAATTCCTCGGCCGTGGTACCGGCCATTTTGGCGATGTCCTCGGTGGCCTCCTGGCTGATGACGTGGAGGATGTCGTCCACCGTGAGAACGCCCAACAGCCGATTGTCCTGGTCCACGACGGGGGCGGCCATCAATTTGTATTTCGCGAAGACCTGGGCGGCCGCTTCCTGGTCCATGTCCGCGCGGACCTTGATCAGCTGAACCGGGCCCATGAGCTGGGACATGCGCATGTCCCGGGGCGCGGCGATGAGCGCCCGCGGCGTCACCACGCCCATGAGGCGTCCCTGGTCGTCCACCACGTAAATCACGTTCAAGTCGCTCATGCGGTGGAGGCGGCTCACCGAGCGCACCAGGTCCAACGCTTGCTGGGCGGTCAATTTGGGGCCCAAGGTCAGGGAATCGGTGTGCATCAGGGCGCCGGCCGTGTTCGGCGGGAAAACGCGTTCCCGCTCCGGCCGGGTCGTCTGGGCCCGACGGACCAAGGCGATCATGCGCCGCAGGGACCGTTCCGGCAACCGGTGGAAAAGGGCCCCCGCGACCTCGGGGCCCAATTCCTCCAGCACCGGCCCCAGGGCGTTGAACTCCAGGGCCGACAGCAGTTGGATCTGTTGGTCGGCGTCCAACTCCTCGAAGAGCTCGCAGGCCCGCACGATGGGCAGAAGCTTGAAGGTCACGATCCGCTCGAAGGGCGACAACCGGGCCCACCCTTCGGCCAGGTCCGCGGGGTTGATTTCCGTTAAATCGGCTTTGAGTTCGCGGTATTCCTTGCGGCGCAAAAGTTCCTTGATTTCGGGGATGAAGAGGGCGGAAGGTTGGAGGGAACTCATGACGGGGGCGGAGCGCTGGGCTTGGTCGACCGTTCCTTGGCGATTTCGCCGACGATGGCTTCGAGCGTGTCCTGAAGGGTGACCAGGCCCGAGAGCCGTCCGTCGGCCCCGATGACGAGGGCCAGGTGGTGGTGGCCCTGCCGAAAAACGCGCAGCAACTGGGCCAGGGGCGTGGACTCCGGCACGCGCAACACGGGCCGCACCAAATCGTCCAACGCGATCAGGGATTCGCTTCGCCACTCGGCGAGGAAGTCCTTAGCGTAAACCATTCCCTCCACGCTGTCAAGCGAACCGCGGAACACGGGGACCCGGGAATATCCGCTGGCCAAAACGCGCTCGATCAGGGCCGTTTTCCCGGCGGAAAGGTCCGCGGCCGTGATTTCCTCCCGGGGCACCATGACGGCCTTGACCGGCACCGCGCCGAACCCGATCACGTTGTTTAAAAGTTCCCGGACCGGGTGGGCGGCGGGGGCGCCGTCGAGCAGGGCGCGGATCACGGCCGCGTCCCACTGGCCCCGTTCTTTGCGGACCGTGCGCGACAACCAGGACAAAAGACCGCCGGTGCGCTTTAAAAGCCCCTCCATCCACGGACCGAAAACATCGGAGAAAATTTCCAAGGTCGGGGCCAGGGCCAAAGCCAGTCGTTCGGCCTGCCCCCGGGCCACGACCTTGGGCAGGATTTCGCCGAACACCACCAGGAACATTGCGGCCGCCGCCGGAAACACGACGCCGCCCCAGGCAAACGGGACGCCCAACCCCTCGGCCGCCGCCAGGGCCATGGACACCGAAAGGACCCCCAGCCCCGCGTTGACGAAATTGTTCAGAAAGAGCAGAACGGCCAGGGCCCGGTCGGGGTCCCGGCGCCAGAAATCCAACCGGCCGGGATGGGCCACCGCCAGGCGGGTCAATTGCTGGCGGGACAGGCTCATAAAGGAGGTTTCGGCCAGGGAGAACCCGGCCGACAGCACCGTCAGGAACAGGCCCAGGAGAAGTTTGACGCCGAGAACGGTCACGGGGTCCCCCCTTGCTCCTCCAGGTCGAACTCGTCCAGGATGTCTCCGACGATTTCCTCCAGGATGTCCTCCAAGGTGACCAGGCCCTCCGGCGGTTCGCCCGGCGACTGAACCAGGGCGATGGCCTCGCCCGTTCGGCGGAATTCGTCCAACACTTCGGCGGCTTTCCGGTCCGGGGCCACCCGGGTCAGGGGTTTGACCAGGGCGGGAATGTCCGGCGAGCCGGCGCCGCGGACGCTTTTAAAGAAATCCAGGGTCCGCAAATAACCCACGAATGCGCCCCCCGCCGTGATGGGCACCCGGGAACGACCGGTTTCCACCAAGAGATCCATGAACCGTTCGGCGCCCCCCGGCCGATCGAGGATTTTTAAATCCAGGGTGTCCATCCGGTCGGCGGGCTGGGCCACGTCCCGGACGGTTTTTTGCGAAAAGGCCAGGGCGCGCTGGAACATTTCCGTCGATTCCGCCGGGATCTGGCCCGACGCCCGGGATTCGTCGACGGCGTGATGCAACTCCTCCAGGCTCACGACGGTCAGCAAATTGACGGGGGCCCGGTTGAGCGTCGGGGCGAACCGCTGGATCAACCACCCCAGGGGCCCCCAGACGATGAACAGGGCGCGGGTCAGGCGGCTGAGAAGCGGCAGGGTCATTTCGGCCACCCGCTCCCGGTAGGCGCGGCCGATGATTTTGGGGACGATTTCCCCCCCGACCAGCAAAAACGCGGTCACGACCCACCAGACGGCGACGTTCACGACGGGGCGTGGCCACCGGTGATACAAGGGCAGGGCGACCACCGCCGCCAGGCTCGAGAATCCGAAATTGACGAAGTTGTTGCCGAGCATCAAGATCGAGAGAAGCCGGTGGGGGTGGGAAAGCCAATCGTGGAAATAAGACCGGAGCGTCGGCGCCAGAAGCGCCAGGCGTTTCATGCGCAGGGCCGACAGGGCGGTGATGGCCGACTCGGCCAGGGCGAAATAGGCGGACACGGCCAACAACAGGGCCAGGGCCGACAGCTGGATCAACAACACGGGCGGTTCAGCGGGACCGGGCGCCCATGATCCGGCGGACGATGGGCTCCTGGACGGCCCACATGCGCGCCCGGGGGGCGGGCTCGTAGTCGGTGTAGCCAAGCAAATGGAGCGTCCCGTGGGTGGCCAGCCGAACGATCTCTTCGTCCCGGGTCGACCCGAACCGCCGGGCGTTCAACCGGGCCTGGTCGGTGGCGATGTACAGGTCGCCGAAGGGCGCCCCGGCGGCGGGGCCGTCGAAGGGGGACCGACCGCGCTCCGCG
>DAOQNO010000236.1:0-3157 GCA_035332125.1 Elusimicrobiota bacterium
CAACGCCCTTATCTCGCCGGGGGTTCCTCCTCGGCCTGGCCGGATTCGGCGTGGCCAACGCCTTTTTTGTTTTCCGGCGGGCGGGAGGGACCTCCGCGCCGGATCTTTTTCCGGGGAATCCGGTCTACGGGGGATTTTGGATGGCGGTGGCCGGCCTGGTCCTCGCCGCCTTTGCCGTGGAAGCCGGAAAGTCGTGGCGGTGGCGCGTGGTTTCGTTGGCGGGGGCGGCGGGATCGTTGGCGGGGGCGGCGTTGACCCAATCCCGATCGGTCCTTTTGGGGCTCTTGGCGGGGGGGGGCGTCGCCGTGATCCATCGTTGGGGCCGCCGGGGAGCCCTGGCCTTGGCGGCGGGGGCCGCCCTGGGACTCGCGGGGATATCCGAGGGAACCGTTCGACGGTGGTCGAAGGCCGAGGATCCTTACGCCTTCGATCGGCCGCTGATATGGCGCGGCGCCGTGGCGGGCTTGTCGGCCCGGCCTCTGTTGGGGTGGGGCCCCGGGCGATTTGAAAGCCTCTATCGGATCCACGCCCAACCGTTGGAAAAAGAGATCGTCCGATTCGAGCGCTCCACCCTTTTTGCCCACAACGATTTTTTGCAATCGGCCGCCACCCTCGGGATCCCCGCCTTGATTTTTTGGCTGTTCGGCCTGGGGCTTTTTTTTTGGTTGCGTCCCGCGGGCCCCTGGGGGCGGGGAGCGGCGGCGTCCGTGGTCTGTTGGTCGGTGGTTGGTTTTTTTAATTTTCCGCTCTTTTTACCCGTCAACGGGTTGATGTTGGGCGGGCTTCTCGGATTGACGCCGTTTTCCCGCCGACCGAAGTTTGAAACGCCGGCGGGAGGGGCGCCGACGGCCCGGCTCTTGGCCGGGACCGCCCTGGCGATTTTGGCTTTGGCCAGCGGCGCGGTCGCCCTTGGCGAAGGTCTGGGACGGCGCGTTCCTTGGGATTCCCGGTGGGCGCCCGATCGCCTGGCCCGGGCGGAGGCCCTCCTGCACCCTCCGGCGGGCACGACCGCCCCCGACCCGACGGGGGCCCGGCGTCTCTACGAATCCGTGGCCGATCGATTTCCCGAGCGGGCGGAAGCCTGGCGCGGTTTGGCGCACATCGCGTCCGAACACGAAAATCCGCCCCGGGACACCGAAGCCGTCCGGGCCTATCAGCGCGCGTTGAGTCTCTGGCCCCTTCAAGCCGCGTGGCGGGTGGAATTGGCCGAGGTTCTGGAACGTCGGGGCGACCGGGCCGGAGCGTGGATCGAAGCGCACCGGACCCTCGAATTGGAACCGGCTTTTGGAGAAGCCGCCCTCCTGTTGGGACGCCTTCTTTGGGCGGAGGGCGATCCCCGGGGGGCCGATCGATGGTTGACCGGTTGGTGGGCCCGTTGGGGAGCGGTGTCCGCGCCGTCCGGGACCGGGTCCGCGTACCGGGAGGCCTTGCTCCGTCGGAATTCCGACGCTTTTCTTCTTGAACGGGCGAGGGCCCGTCTATCGTCGGGGCGTTACCGGGAGGCCTTGTCCCTTCTGTCCGACCTCCCGATGGACGATCCCGATCGCTTGCTCCTGGAGGCGGGGTGTTGGTATTACCTGGGGGATTTAATCCGCGCCGATTCGCTGCTACGGCGCGTTCAACGTCTCGCGCCGGGGCGCCGGGAAACCGGCGTCCTCTTGGAAAAAGTGCGGCAACGGCGGGGGGGTGTTCGATGATTCATATTCTGCTGGCCGCTTACAATGAGGAATCGGCGCTGGGCGACGTGCTGAACGGGATCGCCCGCGCCTTGGCGGACGGGGACTACAAGGTCTGGGTGGTGGACGACGGATCCCGGGACGGAACCTCCCGCGTGGCGGACGAGTGGCGAAAAAAAATTCCGCTCATCGTCCTTCAACACTCGGTGAACCGGGGCCTCGGCGCCGCCTTGCAGACCGGATTGGACGCCCTTCGGGGCGCCCTTCGGGAGACGGATGTTTTGGTCACCTTGGACGCCGACAACACCCACCCCCCGGCCCTCATTCCCCGCCTGGCCGCGCCCATCGAAGAAGGGACGGCGGACATCGCCATCGCTTCCCGATTCGTGCGGGGGGCGGTGGTCGCGGGTGTTCCGTTTTTCCGTCGATTAACGGGGTGCGCCGCTTCCTGGCTCTTCCGAATCGCCGTTCCCCTGCGCGGGGTCCGGGATTACACCTGCGGATTCCGCGCCTATCGGGGGGGCTTGCTGCGGAAGGGGTTTGCGGCCCCGGGACGCATGATCACGGAAAACGGATTCGCTTGCCAGGCGGAATGGCTGATTAAATTGGGCCGCCTCGCCCCGCGCGTTGTGGAGCTTCCCCTTCTTCTCCGCTACGACCGGAAACCCACCCCCAGTAAAATGCCCGTCCTGCGGACCATCGGGGCCACGTTGGCGCTCCTGCGTCGGCTTCGAAAACTGAAGTGAAAAGCCCCTCCCGGCGATTCTTGATCGGGCTTCTGCTGAGCGCGGTCGGCGTGTGGTTCGCTTTTCGCGGCGCGCGGTGGGGCGACGTCGGTCGCGCCGTGTCCCACCTGTCGAACCCGTTGGCCCTTCTCCTCATCCCGCTGGCGGGTTTGGTCGAATACGCCCTGCGAACGGAACGATGGCGCCTGATGACAGGGATTTCACCGACGGGTCGATTCGCCCTTTTTCCCATTGTGGCGGGTTCTTTTTTCATCAACAACGTGCTGCCCTTTCGGGCGGGAGAGGCGGCCCGGGTGTATTGGACGCACCGGGAAAAGGGCCGCCCCCTGGGGGAGGTGGTGGGGGCCCTGGCGCTGGATCGCGCGGCGGACGTGGCCGCGCTGGCGCTGTTGACCCTGATTTTGGTGGCCGTCGCCCCTCAAACCGGCCTATTGTCCGGCCGATCCGCGTTGATTTTACTCTGTGCCGCGGTGAGCGGGGCGGGCCTCCTGCTGATTCTGGGTCGGGATTCTTTTTCGACGATTCGAAAGCGATGGTTGCCCGAATCCGCTCAACGATTCCTTTTGGGGCTGTCCACCGCCGCCACCGCCCTGGGGCGGCCCGGGGTCCTGACGAGGACGATTCTCCTGTCGGCCGGCGTCTGGGCGCTGAACGTGGCCCTCGATCGGGCCATCGCCGACCTTTTTGGGTTGGACCTTTCCTGGGCCGAGAGCGGTTGGTTCCTGGTGGCCCTGG
>DAOQNO010000237.1:0-3148 GCA_035332125.1 Elusimicrobiota bacterium
TGTCGGACCTGATGAACCCCATTCAAAGCATGGTCGAAGGCACGCGCCGGTTCGCCTCGGGCGATTTGACCTTCCGGTTTCCGTCCCTCAACAGCGAGGAGTTGTCCACTCTGGCGGCCTCCTTCAATAAAATGGCCGAGACTCTCGAAATCCGAAACAAGGAGTTGGAAAGCCGCCTTCGGCAATTGACCGCCTTGCGGGACATGGAAGAGTCCGTCATTCAACGTCAGGACGAGGAGACCGTTCTGCGGACCTGCCTCGAGGCGGTGGCCCGGGGGTTCGGTTTCGACCGCACCGGCATGTACTGGGTGGACCACGCCCACAAGGAAATCGTGGGTCGCTACCTGTTCGGCTCCGACGCGGCGGGATTTTCCGAGGCGGCGTTCCGAAAGCGCCGCGTGCCCCTGGGCGGCGCGGACATTTTGAACGAAGTCGTCCGAAGCCGGTCGGCCATCGTCGTCAAAAACCCGGTCCGGGACGTTCGTACGAACCCGTCCTTCGTGGCGGAGGCGAAAACCCGGGAATTCGTCCTGGCGCCGATCTGCGGCAAAGACCGGGTGCTGGGCATCCTGAACGCCGACAATTTCTTCACCGGCCGTCCCTTGACCGACGCCGACCGGGAAGGCTTGATGCTCTACGCCAACGCCGTGGGGCTTGCGTTGGAAAACGCCATGCTGTTCCAAAACCTAGCGGAATCGGAATCCCGCCTGCGCACCGTGCTCGAAAACTCGCCCGAAGCCATCATCGGGTTATCCCGGGAGCATTGGATCAACACCTGGAACCGCGGCGCGGAAAAAATATTCGGGTTGTCCTCGGCGGAAGTGCTGGGCAAACCCATGACCGTTCTCTTCCCCAAGGGCGGGGGCGCGGAATTCAAAAACCTGCTCAACCAGGTCATGGAACGGGGCGCGGTGAAGGACTTCCTCATGCCGGGTCAAACCAAAGACGGGCGCCTGCTGGACCTCTCCGTGTCCTGGGGCGGTGCCCACGCCGATTTCTGGATGAACAAAGAATGGACCCTCGTGATCCGCGACATCACGGAAGCGCGGCGGCTCCAGCAGCAATTGATCCGTTCCGAAAAACTTTCCGCCGTGGGCCAGCTCATTTCCGGCATCGCCCACGAGTTGAACAACCCCCTGCAGGCCGTCGTCGGGTATTCCGACATTTTGACCGATGACATGCGCCAAAAAATCGACGAAGCGTCGGGAAAACCGGTCGCGGTTCAACCCCAGGAGATCGTGGACGATCTGCGGATCATCACGGAAAACGCCATGCGGTGCCAGAAAATCATCGAGAACCTCCTGCTCTTCGTCCGCCAGGGCGAAATCGAGAAAAAGCCGGTGGAACTCTCCCGCGTGGTGCAGGCCTCCCGGGACCTCCTTCAATACAAATTGAAAAAGGCCGCCAACGTGCGCGTCGAGGCCGAATTGCCGGCGGACCTGCCCCGGGTCAAGGGCAACTTCCAACAGTTGCAGCAGGTGTTCGTGAACCTCATCAACAACGCCTGCGACGCCATGTCGACCGCGGAAGGGGAAAAGAGAATTCGAATCACCGCCCGGGCCGAAGGCGGGGCCGTGTGCGTGGACGTGGCCGACACCGGGCCCGGCGTGCCGGACGCGGTCCGGGACCGTTTGTTCGAACCCTTTTTCACCACCAAGGCCGAGGGCCGCGGCACGGGACTGGGATTGCCGGTGTGCCGCCAAATCGTCGAGGACCACGGGGGGCGGATCCAATTCACCACCGAACTCGGCAAGGGGACCGTCTTCCATTTTCAAATCCCCGCCGCCACCGAGGAGGCCGCCTTGGCGCCGGCCACGGCCCCGCGCCTGCCGCCCGTCAAGAACAAGCGCGTGCTCATCGTGGACGACGAACCCGACGTGCTCGGGTTTCTGGCCAAGGTGGTTCAGGCCGAGGGCAACAAGGTGGAATTCGCCGGCACCTTGAAAGACGCCATCGCCCGGGCCTCCCAGGGGCCCTTCGACTTGGTGGTGACGGACATTCGGCTGGGCGAAGGCACCGGCCTGTCGCTTTACGAGAATTGGACGTTGTGGTCCGGCAAGCCCCGGCCGGTCTTCGTTTTTATGACGGGCGACGTGGTCAACACGACCCTGGCCCAGGAAATGGAGAAAAAGGGCGTCCACATCCTCCACAAGCCCATCGACATGACGTCTTTTCAAACCACCCTGCGCACCGTCCTGGCCACGCCCCGCTGAAGTTTCCTCTCGCCGGTCGTTGATTTCCTTCCCTCGGAAAAGCTAAAATACGCGGATTCCAATAAAGGCCCCTCCCTCGCCGGAGGCCGGGTGTTTTATGCGACGTCGATCCTTTCTTTTTTCGCTTTCCCGTTAGACCCCCGGCCGTGTTTCGTCCCGAAGATTCCCTCCACATGATTCGCGCGCTCAATTTGGCCGAACGCGGCCGCTTGAACGCCCACCCCAATCCCCTGGTCGGCTGCGTCGTCGCCCGGGGCCCCCGCGTTTTGGCCGAAGGTTGGCACGATCGCTTCGGCGGCGACCACGCGGAAGTGGCCGCCCTGCGTCGGGCGGGTTCCCGCGCCCGGGGAGCGACGCTGTACGTCACTTTGGAGCCCTGCTCCCGATGGGGCAAAACCCCGCCCTGCACGGACGCCGTAAAAGCCGCGGGGGTTCGGCGGGTCGTGATCGGCGCCCGGGACCCGAGCCTTCGGGGCGGCGGCGTGGCCGTTTTAAAACGCGCCGGCCTTCGCGTGGATTCGGGGCTTCACCAGCGGGAAGTCCTTCGGCAAAACGCCGCTTTTTTTAAAAAGGTCAAAACCGGCCTGCCCTACGTTGTGGTCAAAATGGCCCAGACCCTGGACGGGAAAACCGCGTCCCGCGCCGGAGCCTCCCGGTGGATCACGGGCGTCCGGGCCCGGTCCCTGGGCCACCGCCTGCGGGCCCAGTCGGACGCGGTCATGGTGGGCGGCGAAACCGTCCGACGGGACAACCCCGGTCTCACGAGCCATGGCCGGGGACCCGATCCCCTGCGTGTGGTCTTGTCCTCCTCCCTCCAATTTTCGCCCCGGGCGGCGGTTTTCGCCCAAGGCGCCCCCACCTGGGTGCTGACCGGGGATTCGTCCCCGGCCGCCCGAAAAAAATCCTTGGAGCGGCGGGGCGCCGTCCACTGCGGG
>DAOQNO010000238.1:0-3136 GCA_035332125.1 Elusimicrobiota bacterium
CCCCCCCGCCACGAATTCAACCGTCGCCACGAAGGGGGCCTGGAGGCCGGGGGCCGGTATGCCGAGGGCGCGGAAAAACTCGGTGACTTTATCCAGGTGGTGAAGTTTGCCCCAGCCCGATTGAACGAAAATAAATCCGAGGGTGATGCGGCTGAGCAGGCCGGGGAGAAAATCCAGCCGGGAGGGAAGCGATTCGAGAAATGTTTTTGCCTTGTCCATGATCCACCTTCTCCGAGTTCGAATGTCCGATTCCTTTGGAACCGTCCCTTATGTTACGGGCGAACTTCGGTTTTGGATCTATGGATTATTGGGGCAGAAACCCCCGGAGGGTTTCGACGTCCCGGTCGGAATGGTCCAAGGCGCCGGGGGGGCCTTTGACCGCGGCGTCGCCGTCGCGCCGCCAGGACGCGGCCGTGTGATGGGTGGCGACGACTTCCTCGGTTTTATCGAGAGCGTGAACCTGCACGCGCCCTTCGCACACGCAAACGGAAGTTTTTTGGGGCGAATCCACGCTCATATAAAATGCCGTTCCCCGAACGGCGGCCACGGCGACGGGGCTTTCCACCGCGTAGGGGGTTCCGTGTTTGACGACGCTTAAGATGGCGCCCCGGGAGAGGCGGACCACGAAACGCCCGTCCCGCCGCAGGACGACCACTCGGGCGCCCTCGTTCAATCGGAAAACGACGCGGGAGGCCAATCGAAAATCCGTTTTACCCCGAGTGGCCTCAATGGTCTCCCCAAGATTTATCGTTGCTCCCGTCGACACCGATCGTCCTTCCGCCGTGATTTCTCCCGAGCTCCCCAGGACTTCCAGGCGGCCTTGGGAAGTTGAAAATCCCCGAAAAAGGCCCACAACGATCAGGGCCCCCGCCGCCAGGGCGAGGACGGGGCGCCAGGACCAACGGGCAGCGGGGGAGATTTTCGCCATCAGGGCGCGTTTAACGCGCGGAGGCGGCGTCTCGTCGCCGGCCGATTGAGCCAAGGCCAACACGGCCCAATGGGCCTCCCGAAGAGCGCGGCCGCATTCGGCACAGTCTTCGCCCAAATGGGCTTTAAGGACGGCCGATTCTTCGGCCGACAGGGTTCCCAGGGCAAAGGCCGGGATCAGATCTTTTAATTCGTCGTGGTTCATTGTTTTCGGTCCATTAACGCTTCGGCCAATTTCGCCAAGCCGAGACGCATTCGAGTCTTAATCGTTCCAAGCGGTTCGCCGGTACGGTCCGCTATTTCCTGCTGGGACTCCCCTTTTAAAAAAGAAGCCTCCAGAACCGCCCGTTGGGCGTCGGGGAGGGCCGCCAGAGCGGCTTGAACCTCCCGTCGGCGCTCTTCCGAGGCCAGGTCCTCCAGGGCGGTGGGCAGGGGATCGGCCAGAGCGTCCAACAATCCCCGCCCCGTCTCATCGACGTCCAGGCTGTTTTCCTTTCCCTCCCGCAGGGATCGCTTTCGCAGGCGATCCAGGCACCGGCTTCGGGTCATGACCATGATCCAGAGACCCACCGGGGCTCGCTGGGCATCGTAGGTCGCGGCCTTTTCCCAGAGAGAGAAAAAAACGTCCTGCAGAACTTCCTCGGCTTCCTCCCGGCGGTTCATCATTCGGCAGGCCAAACCGAAAACCCGGGGAGCGTATTGTTCGTATATCCGGGAAAAAGCGGATTCGTCCCGGTCCTGGGCCACACGGCGGATTAAATCGAAATCGTCCGTTTCAGAGGCGCCCATGGTCCTTAATGGTTATACGCGGGGAATGGGGAATTAGATGTGTTGGAAAGGGGGAGATCCACCGGAGGGTTTTGGCCGTATACATGACTAGATGGGTTATATTAACAAAAACACCCTGGCCAGCGTCAAAGGGATAAAAGGAGAAAACGATGAAAAGGTTGATTTGGGGGATCGCCGCGGTGATCGGAGGATTCGCCTTAACAACGTTGACCCGGGGCGAAAAACATCAAACGAAAGGACTCCTCTTGACCGATCAAGAACTGAAATCGAAACTGACGCCGGAGCAATACCGGGTGGTGCGCGAAAACGGAACCGAACCGGCCTTCGCCAACGCTTATTGGGACAACCACGCCGAAGGGATCTACGTGGACGTGGTTTCCGGGAAGCCGCTCTTCAGCTCCAAAGACAAGTTCGATTCGGGAACGGGTTGGCCGAGCTTCACCCGGCCCATCGACGCCAAGGAAGTGGTGGCTAAGACGGATTTGGCCTACGGGATGGTGCGCACCGAGGTTCGCTCCTCCGGAGCCAATTGCCACTTGGGACACGTGTTCCCGGACGGACCGGGCCCGACGGGCCAGCGTTATTGCATCAATTCCGCGGCCCTGCGGTTCGTGCCGGTGGATAAGTTGGAATCGGAAGGTTATGGGGAATACCGGTCCTTGTTTAATCCGAAATCGTAGCCGGAATCGACCGGTCGGGCGACGGGCGGAGGCCAAGGGCCTCCGCCCGTTTGCTTTGGGGGCCGGAATATTTATAATCCGGCCATGACGTTCCTCTCGCGGTCCAACCCGGCGGGGGTTTCCGCCTCCCTGCCGCCCCGTTGGTTTCTATTCCACTCCCAGGACAATCCATGACCCTTTCCAAAAAAAACCTCGTGTCTTCGGAAAAAGCCTTTTTGATCGGCGGCGTGTGGCGCGGCGCCGGGCCCGGCGGGGGCGCCTTCGAGAATTTTGATCCCGCCACGGGGCGGCGCCTGAACGTTTATCCGGCCGCTTCTCCGTCCGACGTGGACGACGCCGTGGCCGCCGCCAAGAAGGCCTACGGGGCCTGGCGCAAAATGCCCGTCCCCCGGCGTGGCGATATTCTGCTTAAATCCATGCGCCTTCTGGAGGAGCGAAAGGAGAAATTCGCCCGGGCCATGACCCGCGAAATGGGGAAGGTGTTGACGGAAACCCGGGGCGACGTCCAGGAAGCCATCGACACCGCCTTTTATTACGCGGGAGAGGGCCGTCGTCTTTTCGGACAAACGACCACCTCGGAACTTCCGGACAAATTCGCCATGTCGCTTCGACAGCCGGTGGGCGTCTGCGCCCTGATCTCGCCCTGGAATTTTCCGATGGCGATCCCCTCCTGGAAAATCTACCCGGCCCTGCTCTGCGGCAACACCGTGGTCCTCAAACCCGCCTCCTACACCCCGGAT
>DAOQNO010000239.1:0-1730 GCA_035332125.1 Elusimicrobiota bacterium
ACCCGGGATTTCCTTCTTCGGGAACGCCCCGACGTCGTGTTGAACGTCGTGGACTCCAAAAATCTCCGCCGGGGGCTGGCCCTGACGTTGGAGCTGGTGGATTACGGGCTGCCGCTGGTGGTGGCGCTCAACCTGGCCGACGAAGCCCTGGACCGGGGCATCGTCATCGACACCCCGCGCCTCTCGGGACGCCTGGGCGTGCCGCTCGTGAGCACGGTGGCCACCACCGGCGACGGGCTGGCCGAGCTCAAGCGCGCCCTGGAACACCCCACCTGCTCCAACGTGGCCCCGCCGGACAACCCCGACATCGCCCGGGCGCTGGCGGCCCTCGCGCCGCATTTTTCGCCGAAGGCCAAGGCCCGTCGGGCCGTGAGCCTTTCGCTCCTGGCCGGGGACGACACGGTCCTGACCTGGGCGGGGGAGCTGTTGGCCCCGACTTCCTCGGAAAAAAGTCTTTTCACGGCCGCCAAGACCGCCCGGGAGCGCTTCGCCGGGGCCCCCCGGTCCCTGTTGTTCGACGCCCGGTCCGGCTACCTCTCCGAACTGGTGGCCGACGTCGTCACCCACCGGGGCCGCCTGGGGCGCCGCTGGTCCCAGCGCATCGGCCAATGGTGTCTGCGGCCCTGGCCGGGCTATTGGATCGGGGCCGGGATCTTGTATGTCGTCTATTTGTTTGTCGGGGTCTTCGGGGCGGGAACGGCGGTTAATTTCCTGGAAAAAACCGTTTTCGGGGAATACATCACCCCCGGCGCGACCCGGGCCCTGGCCGCCCTCCACACGCCGGCCTTCGTCCTGGACCTCCTGGTCGGTCCCTACGGGGTGGTGAGCATGGCCTTTTCCTACGCCTTCGCCCTCATCCTGCCCATTGTCACCACCTTCTTTATCGCCTTTGGATTGTTGGAGGACTCCGGCTATCTTCCGCGCCTCTCGGTGCTGTTGGACCGGGTGTTCCGCGTGATGGGGTTGAACGGCCGGGCGGTCCTGCCCGTGATACTTGGATTGGGGTGCGACACCATGGCCACCATGACGACCCGCATCCTCGATACCAAAAAGGAGCGGGTCATCGTGACGATGCTCCTGGCCCTCTCGATCCCCTGCTCGGCTCAATTGGCGGTCATCCTGGGCATGACCGCGGGCCTCTCGCCCCGGGTGCTGGTCCTGTGGCTGGCGGTGTTGATCGGCGTGACCCTGGCCTCCGGCTGGGCGGCCTCCCGGGTGCTCCCCGGGGCCCGATCGACTTTTTTAATGGAAATACCGCCCATCCGCCGCCCGCTCTTCCGCAACATTTTGATGAAGATGAAAACCCGCTTGGCCTGGTATTTGAAAGAGGTCGTGCCCCTCTTCGTGTGGGGAACGTTGGGTCTCTTCTTCCTGGACCGGTGGGGCTGGTTGAAAACGGCGGAGCGGCTTTTCGCTCCCGTGGTTCAAGGATGGCTGGGCCTTCCGGCCCGGGCCACCGAGGCTTTCCTGGTCGGATTCCTCCGTCGGGATTACGGCGCCGCCGGGTTGTACCGCCTTCAGCAGGAGGGCCTGCTGAACCTCCGCCAGGTCACGGTGAGCCTGGTTCTCATCACGCTCTTTATGCCCTGCATCGCCCAATGGCTCATGATGTTTAAGGAACGCGGGTGGCGGTCGGCCCTGGGACTCACGGCCGCGGTGATGGCCGTGGCCCTCGCGGTGTCGGGGGCCTTGAACGCCCTTTTGCTGGCCTTTCCGTCCCTGGTCGGCTA
>DAOQNO010000239.1:1830-3120 GCA_035332125.1 Elusimicrobiota bacterium
CGGTTGATGAACGAGGGCGTGGAACCCGGCGCCTACGCCCGGGTGATCGCGGAAGGCTACGCCCGGGAAAACGGTCCCCGGCTGGAATTGACGCCCCCGGGCGAAGCCCTGGGCGCCGACGTGTCCCGGCGCCATCGATTGGCCGAACGCCTTTTGACCGACGTGTTGAGCCTGGACCACGGGGCCGTCGATCCGAACGCTTGCCGTTTGGAACACATCATCTCGCCCGAGGTGAGCGAATCCATTTGCACGTTGCTGGGCCATCCCAAGGAATGTCCCCACGGGCACGCCATCCCGCCCGGGCCCTGCTGCGTCCGGGTGGAAAAGCATTTGGAACCCATCGTCGTCCCCCTGAGCCGGCTCCGGCCCGGAGACCGGGGCACGGTGGCGTACCTGCAGCTTCGGGAGCACCCGGAGCTCCACCGTCTGTTGTCCCTGGGCCTTATCCCCGGGGCCGCCCTCCATTTGCACCAGACCTTCCCCGCCTTCGTCGTCGATTTGGGGGAAAGCCAGCTGGCCCTGGAGGAATCCGTGGCCGATCGAATCTACGTGCGGCGCTCCGCCGACCTCCAAATTTCCTAAACTCTTTCTTTCAGTCCTCCGTGGAAAGGTTTTATGCCCCTCGCTCCGTTAACGCGTCCCATCGTTTTTTTCGATCTGGAAACCACCGGCCTTTGGGCCGACGTGGACCGGATCATCGAAATCGCCCTTCTGAAACGCTACCCCGACGACCGGGTGGAGCGCCTGTCCCAGCGGTTCGACCCCGGCATTAAAATCCCGGCGGAATCCTCCGCCATTCACGGCATGACCAACGCGGATTTGGCGGGCCAACCGGCCTTCAAGGAATGGGCGCCGAAACTTTTCGATATTTTCCGCGACACCGACCTGGGGGGCTACGCCCTCATGCGGCTGGACGTGCCCATCCTCACCAAGGAGTTCGAAAGGGCGGGTTTCCACTTTTCCATGGAAGGCCGCCGCATCGTGGACGCCAGCGTCATTTTCCGGGAACGGGAACGGCGGGATTTGACCTCGGCCTATCGTTTCTATTGCGGCAAGACCCTGGTGGGCGCCCACGGCGCCGAGGCGGACAACGACGCGGCCTACGAAGTGTTCCTGGCCCAGCTGGAGCGCTACCCCGATTTGCCCCGGGACGTCGAGGGCATCAACGCTTTTTGCACCTCCTCCGAGCCCAGCCAGGTGGACAAGGAGGGGAAACTGGTGTGGCGGGACGCCGAGGCCTATTTCAATTTCGGCAAACACCGCTACCGGTCCCTGGAGCAGGTCACCCGG
>DAOQNO010000240.1:0-3110 GCA_035332125.1 Elusimicrobiota bacterium
TCCCGTCTCTTGGTGGAGCACCGATCGGCCCCAGCGGGACAAGACCAGATAAACCTCTTCCCCGGTGGCCCGGCGGAGGAATTCCACCCCAAAAATCGAACCGGACGCCCCGGTCATTCCCAACACAATGCGCATAAAGACTCCTTGTCGGCCGGAAAACTAGAAATCCGGACGAACGCCCACAAACACCATGGCCAGCACCACAAAACCGGTCAACACATTGATTTTAAAGAAGGCCAAATCCACATGATCCACGAGCATATGCTCCAGAAATAGGAGAAACCCCGCGGTCAGGCAAAGAAACGCCGCCGCGGATCCACGAAGACAGAAAAAAAAGAGGAGGCCGAGAAACGCGAAGGCCAAAAGATGCGTGAGCGCCGACAGACGAAGGGCCGTTCGTTTCCCAAACCGGGCCGGGACGGAAAACAGGCCTTCCCGGCGATCAAACTGTTCGTCCAGGGTGGCATAAATGATGTCGAACCCGGCCAACCAGAAAAAACTGAAAACGGCGAGAATCCAAGCTGGGCCGCTCCCCGCAAACCCGGGATTGACGGCGAACCACCCCGCCAGCGGCGCCATGGCCCAGGTGACGCCCAACCCGAAATGGCACAACCAAGTGAAGCGTTTCAGGGTGGGGTAGATCAGAAACAACAAGGCGGGAACCCAACTCCAGATCAGGCAAAAAGAATTGATTTTGGTGGCCGCCCAAATGTACACCATCAAGCCCGCGATGGCCACGAGAAAAGCGTCCCAGAGGCTCAGAGCCCCCGTGGCCAACTCCCGGTCGGCGGTCCGGGGGTTTCGGGCGTCGATTTGAACGTCGATCAGGCGATTGAGGGCCAACGCCAGGGTTCGCGCACCCAGGGTGGCAAGCAAGATGAGACCCGTCAAGCGCCAGGAGGGAAGGGAGCCCCGGGCCAACAGCGTGCCGGAAAGGAGAATGGGCAGGGAAAAAAGGGTGTGCTCGATTTTAATGAACCGGGCGTAGGCCGAAAGTCTTTCTTTGAGGTCCACGACCCGTGCGGGGGGCGCCATAACCGTCTCCATATCGTCGCTATTTTAGCACATCGAGGGGGTCTCCGTGTTAAAATGACCGGCATGTCCACCGTGCACAAAAAACCCCTCGTGGTGTTCGACATCGGGAACGTTTTGATCGCCTTCAGCCTCGAACGCGCCCGGCGGAATTTCGACCGCCTCGAACCCGGCGTCGGCCGACGATTGGTGGACAAAATCTGGAATCATCGGAACGGGTTGGGTTTCGAGCGGGGCCGATTCACCGGAAAAGCTTTTTTTCAATGGATTCGTCGAGCAACGGGCGTGCGAATGACCTATCGCCAGTTTCGCGGGGCCTTCGTGGACATCTTCACCCCCTTGGAAAAGAACTTGAAACTCTTGGAGCGTCTGTCCGCCACCCACGATACGGCCCTTTTGTCGAACATCAACCCCATCCATTGGCGGCACGTGATGAAAGAATATCCCGGCCTGCGAAAAGCCCGCTGGCGATTCGGTTCCCACCGACTGGGAGCCATGAAACCGGCAGCCCGGGTTTACCGGGCCGTTTCCCGAAAGACCCGGACCCCTTTCGAGCGCATGGTTTACATCGACGATCGAAGCGATTTTGTCGCCGCGGCCAAAACCCTGGGAATTGTCGCTCGGGTTTACGACCGGCGGCGATCCCTGGCGGCGGTCCTTCGGTCCGCCGATGTCCGCCCGTAACCCCCGCCGCGCCTCATCTTTTAGCCAAAGAAGCCGATAGTGTTCGGGAGAGCCCCTCGCCCCGGCGGGGGCCCGTTCACCATGACTCCCATCGCCCCACTTGTAGCCTCCCTTTGGCACGGCCTTTGGGAGGGGGCCGGACGCGAAAAAACCTCCGATGGAAATCGGTGGGCCGGCTTCCTTCCTTGGACGATCCTGTTGATCGGACTGGGAACGACCCTGGGCCTTTGGTCCCTGTCCTTGTCGTCCTTGCCGCCGAACGTCTCGGGGGTTCTGCTGGCGCAGCCTCGAACGGCGGCGGGCGCCTTCGTCGCCCTGATGTTTTCCAACACGCCCCTGTGGATCCTGCTGGGGGGGAGTTTTACGACCCTGGCGTTGTTCGGGTTGGGCTGGGCCTTGACCACCGCGCAACGGCGGGCCGGTCTCCTGGCCCGCGAAATGACCCGGGAACTGCGCGCGGCCGAGGCCGCCGCCCGTCGCGCCAGCCGGGCCAAAAGTGAATTTTTGGCCAACATGAGCCACGAATTGCGAACGCCGCTCAATTCCGTGATCGGGTTCGCCAACCTCCTGCTAAAAAACAAATCCGGAAATCTCCAGACCGACGATTTAACCCGGCTGGAACGAATCAAAGCCAACGGATTTCACCTATTGACGCTGGTCAACGACGTCCTGGACCTCTCCCGGGTGGAAGCGGGCCGCATGCCGCTTTTGTTGTCGGACGTCAACCTCGACATCCTGGTGTTGGAAACGATTTCGGAAATGGAATCCCGCATTTCGGAGAAGAAGGAAATCCGATTGTTGACCGACCTGCCGCCCCGCTTGGCCGCGTTCCGGACCGACGAACGAAAATTCAAACAAGTCCTGATCAACCTCATGAACAACGCCTTGAAATTCACCGAACAGGGCTCCATCACCATCGGCGTGGTGGCCGACGCGGCAACCGCCCGCCCCACCCGTCTGGAGGTCCGGGACACGGGGATCGGAATTCCGGAAGAAAAGCGGGAAGTCATTTTCGAAGCGTTTCAACAGGCCGATAACACCACGGCCCGCCAGTTCGGGGGATCCGGGTTGGGATTGACCATCACGGCGGCGCTGTTGAAGCTGATGGGCCATCGCCTGGAGCTGGACAGCGAAGTCGGGCGGGGCTCGACCTTCCGCATTGTATTTGGCACCCCGGAGGACGAAACGCCCGCGTCCGAGGCCCGGACAGTTTCACCGTCTTCGGCCGATAATTCGGCCAAGGACAGGACCGCCCAATAACCCATGAAGCCCAAACTCGACGTGGTCGAAGACAACGACGACAATCGCCTCCTTTTAAGGGGGATTCTCGAGGATTTGTTCGAACTTCGGGAATTCGAAACGGGCCCCGACGCGTTGCGGGCCATTCAAGCCGA
>DAOQNO010000241.1:0-3105 GCA_035332125.1 Elusimicrobiota bacterium
GGGGCCATTCAAACCGGCTGTCGAAATGAAGCGAGACCCGGCCCTTGAGCGGGACGCTTTTCCTCCATCGAAGGTCCCGCGCGGGCACGACGTCGACGCCCAGGTTTTTTTTGATTTCGGCGATCCATCGATCGTTGGCGGCGCCGAAGCCCGGCGCGCCGTCGTTCCACAGGCGGTAATTGAGGTAAAGGTCGGGCCGGCGCCGAAGGGCCGTCGCGGTGAATTCAAAAATGGCCCGGAGATAGTCGGTGTTGTCGTGGCCCGGGAAATTGTCGTCGAAGCTTTGAAGGGAAAAATTGATTTGCCGGAAGATCGGATTCAGAAGCGTCTTGGCCCGGGCCGGGGTCAGACGAAGGCCGTTGGTCGTGAGGTGGACGGGAAGGTCGAGAGCCCGGCAGATATCCACCAGCGATTCCAACGCCGGGTGGAGAAGCGGTTCGCCCAGGAGATGGAAGGCGACTTCCTCCGTCAGCGGGGCCACGGCCTTCGCCACCTCGTTGAATAAGACCGGGTCCATGAAGCTTTTGGGGCGGGAGACGTCGGGACAAAAGGTGCAGTGCAAATTGCACACGTTGCTGATTTCGATGTAAACCCGTTTGAATCGCTTGGGGGGTTTGGGCGCGCCCGCGGGGCGGACCGCCGTCGAGTCCGTCGATCGTCCGGCCTCCGCGGGGACGCAAGGGACGGAGGCCATCGCGGCGGGGGCGGAATCAGCGGGGGCGCGACGCACGGGGGGGAGGAGTTCCGTTCAGGACCCCCGCCCATCCTTGAAAAAGCGGTCCGGCCAATCGTTGAAGGCCCCGCCAGCGGGCGGGGCGATGACGGCGGATTTCCCGCCGGGCGCGTCCGTCGACGCTCCGGAGTTCCCGGTCCACGCCGGGTTGGGAAAGCCATTCGCGGACCATGGCCGGGTCGACCTCCACGTGAAACTGGAGGCCGTAGACCCGGTTCCCCCAACGAAAGGCTTGGTGACGGCAACGGGGAGAGGTGGCCAAAAGAGTCGCGCCGACGGGGAGATCGAAAGTGTCCCCGTGCCACTGAAAGACGGTGGCGGTTTTTGGAAAGTGGGCGAACAGCGCGTCGCGGCGGGCCGCCGCGGTCCGATGCAGGGGATACCAGCCGATTTCCTTTTGGCGGTTGGGGTAGACCCGTTGCCCGAGGGCGTGGGCGATCAGTTGGGCGCCCAAACACACGCCCAGGACCGGTGTCTTCGCCCGAAGGGCCCGGCGGATGTAGGTAATTTCCCGGCGGAGAAAGGGGTGTTTTGTTTTCTCGTAGACCCCCATGGGCCCTCCCATGACGATCAGAGCGGCGAGTTCGCGGGGAGAGGGCAGGGCCGGGCGCCCCCGGGCGATGTCAATGACTCGTAAGGGGTATCCGGCCGCGCGAAGGGCGGGGGCGAGGGTCCCCAGGCCTTCGTGGGGGACGTGGCGAAAAACGAGGACGGGAGCGCGCGGCGGTGAGCGCCGGTCGCTCATCGGGTGGGCGTGAGCCCGGCCAATTCCTTGGGCAGGGAAAAGTGGACGTCCTCTTCCCGGACGGTGACTTCCTCCACCCGGCCGCCGCGGCCGGTCAGCAGGGCGACCACGCCTTGCACCAGATGCTCCGGGGCGGAGGCGCCGGCGGTGAGCCCGACGGTTTTGACGCCCGCGAGCCAGGCGGGATCGATTTCGCCCGCGCCGTCGATCAAATGGGCGGCGCAACCGGACTGGCGGGCCACGTCCACCAGGCGTTGGCTGTTGGAGCTGTTTTTGGAGCCGACGACCAGGAGCAAATCGATGCCCCGTCGAAGCAAATCTTTGACCGCGTCCTGACGGTTCTGGGTGGCGTAGCAGATGTCGTCTTTGGGCGGGGTGTGCGCGTTGGAGAAGCGATTTTTGATGGCGAGGATGACGCCCCGGGTTTCGTCCAGGCTCAAGGTGGTTTGGGTCAGGATCATGATTTTTTCGTCCGGGGGGAAGGGCAGGCGGGCGACGTCCTCGGCGTTTTCCACCAGGGGGATTTCGCCCGGGGCTTCGCCGAGGGTGCCTTCCACCTCGTCGTGCTCCCGGTGCCCCACCAGCAAGAGGCGGTATCCTTCCCGGCGGAACCGGTGGACCTCCAAATGGACTTTGGTCACCAGCGGGCAAGTGGCGTCGATCACCCGAAGCCCCCGTTCCTCGGCCCGACGCCGAACCTCCGGGGATACCCCGTGGGCCGAAAAGACCACGAGGCTTTGGGGCGGGGCCTCGTCCAGGGTGTCGATGAAAACCACGCCCCGGGATTTAAAATCGTCGACGACGGCCCGGTTGTGAACGATTTCCTTGCGAACGTATATCGGGGCCGGAAATTTCTGAAGGGCGATGTCGACGATGTCGACCGCGCGCACCACGCCCGCGCAGAACCCCCGGGGGCGGGCCAGGAGGATCTTCACGACGCCCCGCGTTTGACGAGTCGGAAAAAGGCGTCCTGGTAGTCGTTGAAAAGGCCGTGCCGGTTCAAGAGATCGGCGAGGGGTTTGACCAGCGACGGGTCCGACTCGGCCCGGCGCAGAAGGATTTCGATTTCCCGCCGTCGGCGCTCCTCGGCGTCCGGGGGATTGAACAGGCCCCGTTCGTCCAGCTCGCGGACGTTGACGGCGAAGCTCTGGGAGGTTTCTTCCAGGATGAATTTCATGAGCGCGAAGCCCCAGCCCGATTCGGGGCCGAGAATGACGGCGGCGCGGGCGGCGTTGCGGTCGTCCAAATCCTTGCGGATGTTGCGGGCCAGCTCCCGGGCGTCCGTGTGATGGGGTTCGGTGGTTTCGAGGATGTTGCGGAAGTTGTATTCCAGGCCCCGCAGGCTGTCGGAGAAATGATCTTTCAGGAACCGTTCGTAGGCCGAAGAGTCCTCCCCGAAATCCTTGAACCGTTGAACGAAAGCGTCGGGGGTAAGGATTTGAGGGCGTTCCGCGATGACTTTCCCGGTCCGCAGGGTGGACCGGGCCGGTTGGGTGGATACGGACGTCACCAGCTGATAGGAAATCTCACTTTGGCCGAAGGTGGCCAGCCGATGTCGGGGAAACCGGAGAACCCGGATCTCCCGCATGGCCTCCCAAAGGTGGCTGGCGTTGCGTCGGGGTTGGTG
>DAOQNO010000242.1:0-3101 GCA_035332125.1 Elusimicrobiota bacterium
CGGTCGGCGGGAAAAAGGGGCGGGCCCGGGCGGGGGCCGCCCGGCGATGAATCGGGGTCAGCGGGGCCGCTTGCCGTCGCGGAGGAGTTTGTATTCCACCGCGTCGCGCAGGGCCTGCCAGGAAGCTTCGATGATGTTGTCGGAGACCCCCACCGTGCCCCATTCTTCGGCGTGGTCGCGGCTGTTCACGAACACGCGAACTTTGGAGGCGGTACCCACCGCGCCGTCGATAACCCGGACTTTGAAGTCCACGAGGCTCATGGAGCGGAGGTTGGGGTAAAATTTTTCCAGCGCGCGGCGGAGCGCCCGGTCCAGGGCGTCGATGGGGCCGTGGCCCTCCGCCACGGTGTGGACGCGCTCGTCGTCGACGGCGATTTTCAGGGAGGCTTCGGCCACCAACCCGCCGGTGTCCTTGTCCTCCTCCACGATGACGCGGAACCCTTTCTGGTCAAAGAAGGGCTTGAAAGGACGGACGAGCCGCGTCACCAACAGATAGAAGGACGCTTCGGCCCCTTCGAATTGATAGCCCTCTTTTTCCAGGGCCTTGACCTGTTGGATGATCTTGTCGATGGCCCCGGGGTGCTTTTCCAAATCCAAATTAAATTCCCGGGCCTTCAAAATCATGTTCGACCGGCCGGCCAGTTCCGAGATCAACACCCGCCGTTGGTTGCCCACGGCCCCGGGGTCCATGTGCTCGTAGGTGGAGGCGTGGCGCGCCATGGCGGACACGTGCACCCCGCCCTTGTGGGCGAAGGCCGAATTTCCGACGTAGGGCTGGTGGTCGTTGGGCACCTGGTTGGCCAGCTCGTCCACGTAGCGGGACACCTCGGTCAGGGACCGCAGTTGGTCCTTGGACACGCAGGGAAGGCCCAGCTTGGTCATGACGCCCGGAATGACGGAGATCAAATTCGCGTTGCCGCAGCGTTCGCCCAGGCCGTTGGCGGTCCCCTGGACGAGGCGAACGCCCTGCCGCACGGCTTCCAGGGAGTTGGCCACGGCGGCGTCGGAATCGTTGTGGCAATGGATGCCCAATTCCACCGTCGGGAAACGGCGGCGGACGACCTGGACGATGTCGCCGATCTGGTGGGGCAGGCTTCCCCCGTTGGTGTCGCAAAGGGTCAGGTTCGAGGCGCCGGCTTTCCAGGCCGCGGTGAGGCTGGCCAGGGCGTACTCCGGGTTGGCCCGGAAACCGTCGAAGAAATGCTCGGCATCGTACACCACTTCCTTGCCCTTGGATTTGAGAAATTTGACCGACTCGCCGATCATCTTCAGGTTTTCGTCCAAGGTCGCCCGCAGGGCGTGGACCACGTGGAGGTCCCAGGATTTGCCGAAAATGCAGGCCACCGGGGTTTTCACCCGCACGATGGCGGCCAGGTTGGGGTCTTGGTGGGCGGCGGCGTCCCGGCGGCGGGTGCTGCCGAAGGCCGCCAGCCGCGCGTTTTTGAGCCGCAGCGACCGGGCGCGCTTGAAGAATTCCTCGTCCTTGGGGTTCGAGCCGGGCCACCCGCCCTCGATGTAGTCGACCCCCAGGCGGTCCAGCACCTGGGCGATCTTCAACTTATCGTCGACGGTGAGCGAGACCCCTTCCCCCTGGGTGCCGTCCCGCAGGGTGGTGTCGTAGAGGCGGACCCGGGCCGCGTCGGACGGACGGTTTTTCTTCACGCTTTGGCTTTGACCCGGGGTTTTTCCAAGCCGAAGGCCTTGTGCACGAGCCGGACGGCCCGGGGGCCGTCGCCTTCGCGCACCACGCAGGCGATCTTGATCTCGGAGGTCGAGATCATGTCGATGTTGATCCCGGCCTCGGCCAGGGATTTAAAGAGTTTCGCCGCCACGCCGGGATGGCCCTTCATGCCGACGCCCACGATGGACACCTTGGCCACCTTGTCGTCGCAGACCACTTCCTCGGCCTTCAGGTCCGTGGACACGCGGTCCAGGACGCCCATGGCTTTCTTCACGTCCACCCGCCCGATGGTGAAGGAAATGTCGTTGCGGCCCTCCGTCGGGGCGGACTGAATGATCATGTCCACGTTGACGCCCTCGTCGGCCAGGGGGCCGAAGATTTTCGCCGCGACGCCGGGCCGGTCGGCCACGCCGCTCAGAGTGATTTTGGCTTGCTTGGGGTCGAAGGCGACCCCGCTGACCACGATCTGTTCCATACGCGGCACCTCCGCCGTGATGAGTGTTCCTTCGTCTTCCGAAAACGTCGAGCGGACGTGGATGTCCACGCCGTATTTCTTGCCGACTTCGATGGACCGCGCCTGCATGACCTGGGCGCCCGCGCCCGCGAGCTCCAGCATTTCGTCGTAGGAAATGCGGTCGATCTTCTGGGCTTCGGGTTCCACCCGCGGGTCCGTCGTGTAGACGCCTTTGACGTCGGTGTAGATTTCGCAGACGTCGGCTTTGAGCGCCGCCGCCAGGGCCACGGCCGTCAAGTCCGACCCCCCGCGGCCCAGGGTCGCGATGTCCTCGTTGGGGTTCAACCCCTGGAACCCGGCCACGATGACGACCTTGCCTTTTTTAAGCTGCTCGAAAATCTTTTTGGGGCGGATGGCCGTGATGCGCGCCCGGGTGTGGTCCTGGTCGGCGAAGATGCCGGCCTGGGGCCCCGTCAAGGACACCGCCGCGACGC
Source organism: Elusimicrobiota bacterium (assembly GCA_035332125.1). Lineage (GTDB taxonomy): Bacteria > Elusimicrobiota > Elusimicrobia > FEN-1173 > FEN-1173 > JADKIY01. The sequence goes on from DAOQNO010000242.1 coordinate 2,630, forward strand.
CCCGCTCGTTGATGGCCATGGACAGGAGCGCGATGGAGACCTGCTCGCCCGTCGACAACAACATGTCCATCTCGCGGCCGCTCGGGCTGTCGGTGATTTTTTCGGCCATGGCGATTAAATCGTCCGTCATGTCCCCCGGCGCCGAGACGACCACGACCACGCGGTGGCCCTGTTTGCGCTTGGCGGCCACGCGGCCGGCCACGTTCTTGATGCGGTCGGCGTCCGCCACGGAACTGCCGCCGAATTTCATAACGACGATGGAACTCATTTCGTTCTCTTTCGTGAGACGCCGAAAACGCGGGCGCCGGCTGTGTCGATCTTCAAAATTTCGCTGCGGGCCCGGGACCCTTTCCGTCCGAAGGCCGCGACCATCGCCCGGGCCACCCGGGGCGCCGCGGCGGGGGCGCAAAGCGCCAGGACGCTGGGGCCCGCGCCGGACAGGGCCGCTCCGTGGGCGCCGGCCCGCCGGGCC
>DAOQNO010000243.1:0-3099 GCA_035332125.1 Elusimicrobiota bacterium
CCCAATTTCGGCGTTCCGTCGGAAGAAATCATGGGCCGGCCCCTGGCCACGGTGAACACCTTCCTCCTCATCCTGTCCAGTTTCACCATGGTTCTGGCCCTGGCCGCCATTCAGCGGGACGACCGGCGGTCCTTCGCCCGGAACATGATCGCCACCATGGGCCTGGGAATTCTTTTCCTGATCGTTAAAATGTTTGAATACCACCACAAGATTTCCGAGGGCCTCACGATTTCCTCCGGCCTTTTCGGCTCCTTTTATTTCACGCTGACGGGCCTCCACGCGCTCCACATCATCGGCGGTCTTGTTTTCAACGGCTACGTCCTCCGCAACGGGCTTCGGGGCCGCTACAGCGCCCGGCACCACGAGCGCGTGGAATACGCGGGCCTCTACTGGCATTTCGTCGATTTGGTGTGGGTGATCCTGTTTCCGATGTTCTACCTGGTCTAGCCATGGACAACCAAAAATCCCCGGTTCCCCTTTACGCGGCGGTGTTCGGCGGTCTGGCTGTTCTCACCGGCGTCACGGTATTGCTCAGCTACCTCCACCTGTCGCACCGGGTGGCCATTCCCCTGGCCGCCTTGATCGCGCTCACCAAATGCACCCTGATTGCCAGCGTTTTCATGCATTTGAAATGGGAGGGCAAGGCGATTCGGGCCCTGCTCTTCACGGGATTGTTCCTGGTGGCCGTCCTGGTCTTGGCCGTTCTCCCGGACATCGGCGTCGCCCGGCCGTGAGAAAACTCCCGGCGGCGGCGTTGGTCTCGATGATCGCCGTCAACGCCCGGGCCTGCGCGGTGTGTTTCGGGGCCCCCGGGTCGGCCCTCAACCGGGGGTTCTTTTGGGCCATTCTCCTTTTGTTGGTCCTTCCGTTCCTTTTAATGGGTTCGCTGGTGGCCTTGGTGGTGTATCATATCCGCAAAGGCCAACGTCCCACGCACCCCCTGCCTCAGTAAATCCCCGGAGGGGATTTTCCTTCATGTCAATGTCCGAAACATCCGCCGTTCCGAGTCCCTGGCCCCACCGATTGGCGTGGGTCCTGGCCGCCGCCACCCTGGCGCTTGTTTTTATCGGCGGGTTGGTGACCAGCACCCATTCGGGCCTGACGGTGCCGGATTGGCCGCTGTCCTACGGGCGCCTCCTGCCGCCCATGATCGGCGGAATCCTTTTTGAGCACGGCCATCGATTGGCGGCGGCCTCCGTCGGTCTGTTGACCATCGTCTTGAACCTCGTGTTCTGGAAAACCGAGTCCCGGGCCTGGGTTCGTCGGGCGGCCATCGGGGCCTTGGGATTGGTCGTCCTTCAGGGGGTCTTCGGCGGCTTGACGGTCCTGCTCCGCCTTCCCAAGGCCGTGTCCATCACCCACGCCTGCCTGGCGCAAACCTTTTTTTGTCTGTCGGTCGCCCTGGTGGTATGGACCTCCCGGGCCTGGAAGGAGCGTTTCCCCTCCGCGGGCGGCGATCCGGTGAACGTGGCGTTGCCCCACGTGGCCCTCCTCTTGTTCCTGACCCTCTACGCCCAATTGGTTTTGGGGGCCGTGGTGCGGCACACCGGTCACGCGGCGGGCCTTCACATCGCCAACGCGGTGTTGATTTTTCTGGGTTTGGGCTGGGTGTTTCGGCGGCTGGCCTTGGGCGACGAAACCGACCCCCGGCTCTGGCGCCTGGCGTCGGCGTTGGCCCTGGTTTACGTGGTTCAGGTCGTTCTTGGAACTCTGACTCTCCTGTCGCTCCTGGTGCCCCAATGGATCTCCAGCCCGGTGCGTCCCGTCCTGTTGGCCACCGGCCACGTCATGACGGGGGCGCTCCTCCTGGGCCTTTCGGCCGCGTTGACCCTTCTGTCCTGGCGGGGCCGGCCCGTGGCCTTCGGACGTTTTCGGGATTACGTGACGTTGACCAAGCCGGGCATCAGTTTGATGGCCGCCGTGACGGCCCTGGCGGGGTTTTTCCTCGGGTCCGGGGGCGCCGTCGGGCCCGCCCGGCTGTTGCACACGGTCGTGGGCACCCTGCTCGTTTCCGGCGGGGCCTGCGCCTTGAACATGCTTTTGGAGCGGGACGTGGACGCGCGCATGCATCGCACCGAAAACCGGCCCCTGCCGGCCCGTCGCTTGAACGCGGGGGAGGCCCTGTTTCTGGGTTCCCTTCTGGCCCTGGCGGGCGTCCTTTACCTTTCGGCGGCGGTGAACGTCCTCACCGCCGTGATCGCCGGCCTGACCCTCTGCGTTTATCTCTACGTCTACACGCCGCTGAAGAAAATTTCCGCCCTGAACACCCTGTTCGGCGCGGTGGCCGGCGCTTTACCGCCCGTCATCGGCTGGACCGCCGCCGTCGGCCGTTTGGACCCCGGGGCCTGGGTCCTCTTCGCGATTTTGTTTTTCTGGCAATACCCCCATTTCTTCTCCCTGGCCTGGCTTTACCGGGCCGATTACGCCCGGGCGGGTTTGGCCATGCTTCCGGCCGTGGAGCCCGACGGGGAGACCACGGCCCGGCACATGGTGGTGACGACCCTGGCCCTCACGAGCGTCAGTCTGTTGCCCACCTTCCTGGGATTGGCCGGCACGATTTATTTCGCGGCGGCGTTCCTAATGGGCCTGGGGCTTCTGGCGTTGTCCTTTGTCTTTTTCCGCCAACACACGGACCTTCGGGCCCGACGGGTTTTCCTGGCTTCCGTGCTCTACCTCCCTTTGCTTCTGTTGATTCTGGTGCTTGACCGCCGGGGGACCCTGTGAATCCCGCCGTCCGGGTCGACGGTCTGCGCCACGAATACAAAAACCCCGGGGGGCCCCCGCGGGTGGCCCTTCAGGGCATCGATTTCGAGGTCTCCCCCGGGGAACTTTTCGGCGTTCTGGGCCCCAACGGCGGAGGAAAGACCACCCTTTTTCGCATCCTTTCCACGGCGCTTCGTCCAACGGGGGGGGGCGCCCGGTTGTTCGACACGGACGTCACGTCCGCCCCCGACGCCGCGCGGCAGAAGATGGGCGTCGTGTTCCAATCGCCCAGCCTGGACAAAAAATTGACCGTGATGGAAAACCTCCGCCACCAGGGTCGGCTTTACGGGCTGCACGGGGCCGAATTGGCGGCGCGATCAGCGGAAATGCTCGCCC
>DAOQNO010000244.1:0-3093 GCA_035332125.1 Elusimicrobiota bacterium
AAAAGCGGTTCGATCCCCGCGGGGGTTCCCTTTGTTGGAAATCCAAAAAAGGACGCCCGTGATCGGAAGCAACCAAGGGAGAAATAGGAACAAGCCGGATGTGAACGTCGTGGTTTCCGCCCGCATCCCTCCCTGAAGGAGGAGGACGCCCTCCAGGAGGCCGATGACCAAACTTATAATAAAACCCGTCCGGCCCCACACGGTGTTAGACCTTTGTTTTCGGCGTTTCTCCGGGCGTCTCCGCGGTTTCCGTTTCGTCCGCGTCGTCCAACTCGAAGAGGCCCATCTTGAGCTTGGCTTCGTCGGAGGCCATGGTGCGGGGGTCCCAGGGCGGGATCCAGGCCAGGTCGACTTTCACGTCGGAGACGCCCGTCATGTTGGAGAGTTCCGAATGGACCTTGCTCAAGAGCGCGGGGCCGTAGGGACAGGCCGGCGTGGTGAGGGTCATCTTGACGTTCACGCGCTCGCCCTTGTCGCCGTCTTTTTCCACCCCGATGTCGTAGATCAGGCCCAGGTCCACCACGCTCAAATGGATTTCGGGATCGTAAACGGTTTTTAGGACGGTGCGGATTTCGGGAATCGTGGGCACGGGCGTCTCCTTAAATCAGGCTTTCTTTCCCTGGTAGTCGTTCAACCCCTGAAGCAGGGTGTTCCAGGCCAGGAGCGCGCATTTCACCCGCACGGGGTATTTCTGCACGCCCTCCAGGGCCGCCAGGTCTTCCAAATCCTCGGGCAGGTCGTCGGCGGAGCCGTTTTGAAGCATCATCTTTTTAAAGGCCTGGGCCAGGGACTGGGAGGTGGACAAATCTTTCCCCTTGAGCGCCTCGGTCATCATGGAGGCCGAGGACTGGGAAATGGAACAGCCGTTCCCGGTCATCTTGATGTCCTCGATTTTGCCTTCCCGGACGATGAAGGTCAGCTCCAGGTTGTCGCCGCAAAGGGGGTTCACGCCCTGGACTTTGACGTCGGGCTTCTCCAGCGCCCCCTGGTTGCGGGGGTGCCGGAAGTGGTCCAAAATCAAATCGCGGTAAAGGTCGTCGGTCATTTCGTCTCCAAGGGGGCGCCCAGGGCTAAAAAGCGCATGTCCGGTCCCTCGAACCCGGCCGTGTACACGTTCAAGAAAACGGCCAGGGTGTTTTTAAAAACATAGACGTCCTGGACCCGGTACCCGCCGGGGCAGGCCCCGCGGCTACGGGGCAGGGCGGCGTCCTTTTGAAGCACCCGGGCGTTCCCCGACGTCGTCAAAGTCGCCGTCAAAAGGGCGGCCGGTTGTCCCCGCTCTTCGCAGACGGCGTTTTTGACCGGGGTCTCCTCCAACCGAAGTTCGTAGGGCTCGGGGGCGGAGGGAAACCGAAATTTGGCCGTCCGGTCCTCCACGCCCAGGTCCGTCGTCGGATGGGAAAGCAAATGGTCGCCCGTGTTTCCAACTTGAATGCCGAATTTCTGGAGCGACGCCTCGGCCGCTTTTCGGGCCCGGGCCCGCACGGCCTCCAGGGAATCGCCCTTTTCGTCCTCGACCGCCACTGACGGTCCGGCCCAGGCGTTTTTGGCCGCGTCCACGAAATAAAATTGCGAATATCCGAATCCCGAACCGTCCTGAACGCCGAACTGCTCGTAGGCGAAACGGGCGCCGTCCTCGGAAAAACCGACGAAATTGAGTTCGGCCAGGTCCCCGGCCCGCAACCCCGCGGCGGCGAAGAGGGCGGCCGCGGCGAACAGGAACCGTCTCACGCCCGGACCTTCTGGGCGAAGAGCTCCTCCACCTTTTCCAGGGATTTCACCAGGGCGTCCACTTCCTCCCGGGTGTTGTAGATGTAAAAGCTGGCCCGGGCCGTGCCCGACACGCCGAATTTTTTCATGAGCACCTGGCAACAGTGGTGCCCGGCGCGGATGGCCACGCCTTCCCGGTCCACGATGGTGCCCACGTCGTGGGGGTGGATGCCGGGGAGTTCGAAGCTCACCACGCCCCCCCGCTGGGCCACGTCCGACGGGCCGTGGAGGACGATCTTGGGGAACCGGGCTTTGAGGGCCTTCAAGGCGTAGCCCGTGAGGTCCATCTCGTGGGCGCGGATCGTGTCCATGCCGACTTTGGTCAAATAGTCCACCGCCGCGCCGAAGGCGATGGCGCCGGTGATGTTGGGCGTGCCCGCTTCAAATTTGTAGGGAAGTTCGTTCCAGGTGGAGTGGTCCTTCCACACCTGGGCGATCATGTCCCCCCCGCCCATAAAGGGGTCCATGGATTCCAACAGTTCCCGGGAAGCCCAGAGAACGCCCAGGCCCGTGGGCCCCAGCATCTTGTGGGCGGAAAAAACGAAAAAGTCCGCGCCCAGCTTTTGCACGTCGATGGGCAGGTGGGGCGCCGACTGGGCGCCGTCCACCAACACCTTGGCCCCCACGGCGTGGGCCTTCCGGGCCAAATCCTCCACGGGGTTCAGGGTGCCCAGGACGTTGGACATGTGGGTCAAAGCGAGAAGTTTGGTCTTGGTCGTGAGCAAGTCCGAGATCTTGGACAGGTCCAGGTACCCGTCCCAGCCCGTCACGGGGATGAATTTGAGCACCGCGCCCGTGGCCTGGGCCGCCAACTGCCAGGGCACGAGGTTCGAGTGGTGTTCCATTTCGGTCAGCAAAATTTCGTCGCCGGGCTTGAGGTTCTTCCGGGCCCAGGAATAGGCCACCAGGTTGATGGACTCCGTGGCGTTCCGGGTGAAGATTACGGTCGCCGGGTCCGGAGCGTTGATGAATTTGGCCACTTTCACCCGGGAGTCTTCCATGAGGGAGGTGGCTTCCTGGGACAGGGTGTGCACGCCCCGGTGGACGTTGGCGTTGGTACGCTCGTAATAGGCCGTCATGGACATGATGACCGACATGGGTTTTTGGGTCGTGGCGGCATTGTCCAGGTAAACCAGGGGGTGGCCGTTGATTTTCCGGGACAAAATAGGGAAGTCCAGGCGGAGCCGGGCGATGTCCAAAGCGACGGGGGTTTTCACTGGGGCCACTCCACCTGAATGTTTTTGCCGTCCACCCGCACGCGGTAGACGTGGACGGGCACCACCGCGGGCATGGAGAGCGCCGCGCCGGTGCGCACGCTGAACC
>DAOQNO010000245.1:0-3082 GCA_035332125.1 Elusimicrobiota bacterium
CCGCCGGACCCGACCGGACGCCCCGCCCGGTGGCCATCATGTCCTTGATTTCCATCATCTTGTCCCGGATCACGGCGGCCAATTCGTAGTCGAGCGCCTCCGCCGCCTCCCGCATTTGGGTTTCCAATTGTTTGATCAATCCCGGCAATTCCTTCCGGGTTAAGTAGGCGGCCCCGGCCTCCCGGAAAAGTCCCGGCAGCTGGGATTCCTTGGCCTTGATCTGGAACTCCTCCAAGTCGTGAACGGCCGAGACGATGGTTTTGGGCGTAATGCCCTCGGCCGCGTTGTGGGCCAGCTGTTTTTTCCGGCGGCGGTCCATTTCCCCCATGGCCCGCTCCATGGACCCGGTGATTTTATCGGCGTAAAGGACCACCTGGCCGTTGACGTTCCGGGCGGCCCGGCCGCACACCTGGATGAGCGTCGTTTCCGAACGGAGAAATCCCTCTTTGTCGGCGTCCAGCACGGCGACCAGCGAAACCTCCGGCAGGTCGAGCCCCTCCCGAAGGAGGTTGATGCCCACCAACACGTCGAAGGTCCCCCGGCGCAGGTCCTTCAGGATCTCAATTCGTCGGAGGGATTCGATGTCGGAGTGCAGGTAGCGAACCCGAAGGCCCCGGCCCTCCAGATAATCCGATAAATCCTCCGCCGTCTTTTTCGTCAAGGTGGTGACCAACACCCGCTCCCGCCGCTTCACCCGCTCCTGGAGGCGCCCGACGAGGTCTTCGACCTGCCCTTGAATGGGGCGCAGAAGGACTTCCGGGTCCACCAGTCCCGTTGGCCGAATCACCTGCTCCACCACGGCCCCGCCGGTTTTTTTCAATTCGTAGGGGCCCGGCGTGGCGCTCACGTAGACGACCCGGGGCACCAGGGCCTCGAACTCCGGAAATTTCAACGGGCGGTTGTCGAGCGCCGAGGGCAGCCGGAACCCGTAGTCCACGAGGGTCTGCTTCCGGGACCGGTCGCCCTCGTACATCCCGCCGATTTGGGGCACCGTCACGTGGGATTCGTCGATGACGACCAGGTAATCCGACGGGAAATAATCGAAAAGGCAGGCGGGGCGTTCCCCGGGCTTCCGCCCCGAGAGGGGCCGGGAATAGTTTTCGATGCCGTGGCAAAACCCCAGTTCCTTCATCATCTCCATATCGAAACGGGTTCGTTGCTCGAGCCGCTGGGCCTCCAGCAGTTTGCCTTCGCCCCGCAGGACGGCCAGACGACCGGACAATTCCCGCCGAATCTCTTCCAGGGCGCGGTCGATGGTCGGGCCCGTCGTCACGAAGTGTTTGGCGGGGTACACAAAGGTGCGCTCTTTTTCCTGAAGGGTTTCGCCCGTCAAGGGATTGATCTCCCGAAGACGCTTGAGAATCCCGCCCTCGAATTCCACCCGCAGGGCGGTTTCCAAATAAGCCGGGAAAATATCGACCACGTCCCCTTTGACGCGGAACTTCCCCCGGGAAAAATCGATTTCGTTCCGTTCGTATTGAATGTCCACCAGCCCCCGGGTGACGTCGTCCCGTTCCCGGGGGGCGCCGACTTCCAGGCCCACGCAGAGGTCTTTGTACTCCCGGGGACTGCCCAAACCGTAAATGGCCGAAACCGAGGCCACGACGATCACGTCCCGGCGCTCCAGCAGCGACGAAGTCGCCTTTAACCGCAGTCGATCGATGTGGTCGTTGATCGATGCGTCTTTCTCGATGTAGGTGTCGCTCTGGGGAACGTAGGCTTCGGGCTGATAGTAGTCGTAGTAGGAAATGAAGTATTCGACGGCGTTCTTCGGGAAAAAAGCCTTGAGTTCGGCGTAGAGTTGGGCGGCGAGGATTTTATTGGGCGAGAGGACCAGGGTGGGGCAGTCCAGGGCGGCGATGACGTTGGCCATGGTGAACGTTTTGCCGCTGCCGGTGACCCCCAGAAGGACCTGGTGCTTCTCCCCCGCCCGCAACCCCCGGACCAATTGTTCGATGGCCGCCGGTTGGTCACCGGAGGGTGAAAATCGGGAAACGACTTCGAACGCCTTCATGGATCGGGGCCCCTTTCCACCGCCACGGCCGCGACCCACGTCCGCCCGCCGGAGGGAAGTGTCGCCCATTGTAACCTTCTCATCGGCCGGTGACCAGACCGACCGTCGGCCACGGGCGGATTCGAGGCGGGGCCTAACTGTTTTTAAAGACAATGTTACGAAGTAGCGTGGAGAAGGTTTTTTTGTGCAAACGGTCGCCGTCCTTCCCCACCACGAGGGCGACGTGCACGGATCGGGTTTGCCCCATTTCGTTCAAGAGAAACGCCACCGACATCAGATTGCGGGTCAGCGCCAAATCCCCCCCGCCCCGGTTGACGATCAACCGGCGTCCGTCTTGCCGGTACGTCGTCGTCGAGCCGGCAACGGTTTGGAACACAATCTTTGAAAACACGGGTTGATTGATGTCCCGGGACACCCGGACCGTGCTGGAACGGGCTTGATTAAGGTCTTTTTCAATTTGAAAGACGCAATCCCGAAGATCCCGTTGGCATTCGATGCGGGCCTGGCTCACGGTGAACAATTGGTAGATCTTGCTCAGGGCTTGGGGCACCAAGAACGCAATCACCCCCATGATCGCCGACGCCACCAGGACTTCAACCAACGTAAACGCCGTTTTTCGTTTTCTTACCACGACGCGGTCACTTCCTTCCAGGTTTTTCGAATCGGCGTGTTCAACGTTTTGAGATTGTCCATGAAGGCCGGCTGGTAATAAATGGCGTCGCGGTAGGTGCGCCCCGACACGCCAAACACGTCGCCGCAGTGCGATCCGGCCCCGTCCGAAACCACCCCGCCCACAAACACGCCGGCGTGGTTGTTCGGCAGGAGGTCTTCGGTGATGACCAACCCTCGCACGTTGACGTTGTTGATCGTGTAACAACAATGGTTCGGTTGGGCGAAGGCGGTGGCCATGCTCAAAGCCCCGCCGGCGTTCCAGACCGCGAGGCCGGCCGCCGAAGCGTATTCCAAATCCGCGCCGGCCGGGACGGAGGCCACCACCACGCCGCCCCCGGCGCCCGCGGCGTAAACAAACGCCGAATAGTTCATCCCCGTCACCACGAGGGCCTCGAC
>DAOQNO010000246.1:0-3077 GCA_035332125.1 Elusimicrobiota bacterium
GGGCGCGGCCCACGCCGCCGATTGGGTGGAGTATTGCAACGGGAACAGCGGCACTACCTGGGGCGCCCAGCGGGCGGCCAACGGCCACCCGGCCCCCTACGGCGTCCGGTACTGGGAAGTCGGGAACGAACTGTGGAACCAATATTCGCCGGAACCGGGGGCGATTTTTAGCCGCCCCCACTACACCCAGGCCAACACGAACAATTACATCGCGCAATTTCTGCTTTTCGCCGCCGCCATGAAGGCCAAGGACCCGACGATCCGGGTGGGCGCCGTGGGGGGGGCGAGGCCCTCCGATTCCTATTTAACCGATATCGTGGACCCCAATTGGGACGACGACGTCCTGTCGGGGGTCGGGGCCCCGTTGGGTTTTATCGCCAGTCATTATTACGCCCCGGGGGCGGACGGCGGCGCGCCATCGCCGTCGGCCGTTTTTCAATCCCTGTTGGCCGCGCCGGATTATTTCGAGCAGGAAATGGCGAATTTGGCGGCTTTGGCGCCGGACTCGGTGGAACGGGTCGTCACGGAATACGGCGTGTCCCTGGTCAGCACCGCCACCGCGGCGGACCGGGCCCTGGGCCAGACCTGGGGCGCGGGGCTTTATTTGGCCGGCATGAACAACGCTTTTATTCGCCAAGGGATCGTGTTCGCCGCCCAGCACGATTTGTTGAACGAGTACGAATCCCTGCTGGAACACACCACCGACGCCTCGGGCGCCCGGGTCGCCGTGGCCCGGGCCGCCCATTTGGTTTTGGCCCTCTACGGCGAAGGGGCCCGGGGGGGGCACATCGTTCCCGCGACCGCCGCCGGGACGTTTTCGGCTCCCGCCGTGGGGTGGATGTCGGCCCGGGCCAACGTGCCGGTGTTGGACGCGGCCGCGACCCTGAACCCCGATGAGAAAACCCTGACGCTCTTCGCCGTCAACCGAAGCACCGCGGCCGCGCAATCGACGGCCCTGCGGTTGGCCGGGTTCCCGGGTTGGTTGCGGGCGAAAGGATCGGCCGCGATCACGGCATCGTCCCTGGACGCCCGGAACACGACCGCCGATCCCCGGGCGGTGGTTCGCCGGGAGCTTTCCCCCGCGGAGTTCCGCGCCCAACCCCCGGGCGCCGACGGTTCCCAATCCTTCGCCGTGGTTTTTCCGCCCGCTTCCGTCACGTCGCTTCAATTCACCTACGCGGACCCGGCCGCGGCCGGCGACGGTCCCCGGATTTTTCCGTCGCCATACCGTCCCGGAACCGACGGGCCGTTGACCCTGGCGCCGGTGCCCGACGGCGCCACGATCACCGTCTACGATTTGACCGGACAGACCCTGGCCCGCTTGCCCGTGTCGGCGGGGCGGGCTCAATGGGACGGCCGGGACGGAAGCGGCCGACCGGCGGGCAGCGGCGTGTATGTCGTCCGAATCGCCGCCCCCGGCGGGTCCTGGACCCGGAAAATCGTCTTGCAGCGTTAAAACCCCCGCGCCCCTGCGCGAAACGGGCGGCGCGTCGATAATGGGAAGGGGAAACTTCCCGTGAGGAGACGCTCGATGGCGCCCATGACCGCCGAAGACTTCCGCGGATTGATCGTCCGCAACATCCGCACCCACAGCGGACGCACCCCCGAATTCGCCTCCAAATACGATTGGTACAACGCCGTGGCCCTGGCGGTCCGGGAACAAATCTACGCCACCGAAAACGTCGCCATGGCGCGGTTCAAAAAGAAGGACACGCGCCTCGTGGCCTATCTCTCGGCGGAATTTCTGCTGGGGCCCCATCTTCGCAACCACATCATCAACATGGGCCTCCGCGCGCCGGTGGAAGAGGCGCTGAAATCCCTGGACCAGGATTTCGACGATGTGATGGCCCAGGAAACGGAGCCGGGCTTGGGAAACGGCGGTCTCGGGCGGCTGGCGGCCTGCTTTCTGGATTCCCTGGCGACCCTGGGCGTTCCGGCGGCGGGCTACGGCATTCGCTACGAATTCGGGATTTTCGGCCAGGTTTTGCGGGACGGCGCCCAGGTGGAAGTCACCGACAAGTGGCTCAAAAACGGCAACCCGTGGGAAGTCCAACACCCGGACGTGGCCTTTCGGGTCGGCTTCGGCGGGCGGACCGAAACCGTGAAGGAGAACGGCGGATTTAAAGTCCGTTGGCATCCCGACTGGGTGGTCCGGGGCGTGGCCTACGACACCCCCATCAGCGGGTACCGGGCCAAACACGCGGCGCTCTTGCGGTTGTGGAAGGCCGAGGCCGTGGAGTCCTTCGATTTCGCCGCCTTCAACAGCGGCGACTATTACCGGGCCGTCGAGCAAAAAATGGCCTCGGAAAACATCTCCAAGGTCCTTTACCCGAACGATTCCTCCTCCCAGGGGAAGCGCTTGCGCCTGGAACAGCAGTATTTCTTCGTGTCCTGCACCCTTCAGGACCTGATCCGCATCAATCACCTCTGGGGCCACCCGCTCAAGGATTTCCCCAAAAAGTTCGCCGTCCAGTTGAACGACACCCACCCCGCCGTGGCCGTGCCGGAATTGATGCGCCTGCTGATGGACGTCCACGGTTACGGGTGGGACGACGCCTGGGACATGACGCGACGAACCTTTTCCTACACGAACCACACCCTGTTGCCCGAGGCGTTGGAACGCTGGCCCCTGGCCCTTTTCGGCGCGCTCCTGCCCCGGCACCTGGAAATCATCTACGAAATCAACCGGCGGTTCCTGGCGGAAGTGCGTTTGGCCCGGCCGGGGGACGAGGACCTCCTGCGCCGGGTGTCCCTGATCGACGAATCCGGCGAACGGTATGTGCGCATGGCCCACGTGGCCGTGGTGGGGGGGCACGCGGTCAACGGGGTGGCGGCCCTGCACACGCGTCTCCTGCGCGAGGACCTTCTGAAAGATTTCGACGCGCTGGCGCCCGGGAAGATCCAAAACGTGACCAACGGCGTGACGCCCCGGCGGTGGGTGGTGTCGAGCAACCCGGGTTTGACGAAAATCATCTCGGACGCCATCGGCGAAAAATGGATCTTCCGCGCCGAGGACGAGCTGGTCCAATTGGAACCCTTCGCCGCCGACGCCGCCTTTCGGGCGGCTTGGAACCGGG
>DAOQNO010000247.1:0-3070 GCA_035332125.1 Elusimicrobiota bacterium
CGAAGGCGAATTTCACGATGCGCTCGGTGCCCGTGCGGGAAATGGGCTTGATCGAGATGGCCGCGTCGGGGAAGATTTTGCCCTTGGCCCAACCGATGATCTCCTTGGCCTCTTTCGAACCGGTTTCGTACTCGACCCCGGCGTAAAGATCCTCGGTGTTTTCCCGGACCACGACCAAATCGATGTTTTCGTAGCGGGAGCGGACGCCCTTGTAGGACTTGCAGGGGCGGAGGCAGGCGTAAAGGTCCAGCTCCTTCCGAAGGGCGACGTTGACGGACCGGAAACCCGTGCCGATGGGCGTGGTCAGGGGTCCTTTCAGCGCGACTTTGTTTTTACGGATGGAGGCCAGGACGTTCTCGGGGAGGGGCGTGCCGTATTTCTCAACGACGTCGGCCCCGGCTTCAACGACGTCCCAGGCGATTTTCACGCCGGTGGCGTCGATGACTTTTTGAACCGTGGCGGAAATTTCGGGCCCCGTGCCGTCGCCGGGGATCAGGGTTACGTTGTGGGTGGTCATGGGTGGTGTCCTTTGGGAAAAAATTTGATGAAAACTATTTTAGCCAATTCTTAAGCGTTCGACGCGACGTAGCGGCGCAGGCGGTCTTCGGCCGCCGCGTCTTCCAGGGAGGACGACAAACGGCGGAGCCCCATGGGTTCGATCAGGTAAATGATCCAATCCACGAGGCGGCCCCGGACGTCGTCCAACATCCGATCCCGGTCCCGGGTGAAAATCTGAACCGTTCCCACCGTTTGACCGGCCCATTGGGACCGCGTCCAGCTCAAGAGCCGGTGGAGGCTCACCCGGCCATCCTGCGAAACGGCCTCGGCGTGGGCCACGCCCAGGCGTTCGGCCAAGGTTCGAAGGGCCGCGTCCCGAAGGTCGGCCGGGGCGCCGGGAGCCTCCTCGGCCAGCCGGTACTGAAGCTCCGACGACAATTGGCGGGCGGTGGCGTGCTCGAACCCCGGCCCGTCCAAGAGGACGACGGGCGCGAACTGAGCCAACGTTCCTTGCCGCGCGTGGTCGAGCAGGGAGCGGACCAGTTCGCCCGCCGCCAGGGAATCCCGCAGGGAATCGCGCACGTGGAAAACCCCGACGGCCAAACCCTTGGCCGTGGGCGCCTGGCGGGCGGCGGCGGCGGTCGTCAGTACCGTCAAGCGGCCGTACCCCTCGTCAAAAGCGTGGCCGAACACCCGAAGGAGATCCGCCGCGAAGGCGCTCCGATCGGCCTCTTTGCCCGGCACGGGCGTCACACCGGCTTCCTCCAGCAACGACAGAAGGGTGCGCGCCAAGGAAGGAAACCGCTCCAAGGCGCTTTGCGTTCGGGCCCGAAGAAGGGCCTCGGGGGCCCCCGGGCGAACGGCCCCCGCCCGAAGGGCGGCCAATTGTCCGGCCTCCCGTCCCACCGACCGCGTCAGACCCACCACAAAATCCGATAGCGCCCGGGTCCGCGGAGCGCGTTGGCTTCCCAAGGGAAAGGTGTCGCCCCGGCGATCCCGCGCCCGGAAATACCGGGCCAGGAGGCGCAGGGCGTCGATTTTTTCTTTGATGGAAATTTCCGCCAGCCGTTCCGCCCAGGCCCGCGGTTCGGGAACCTCCAGGGAACGGAGGCGCGCCGTGAGGCGATTCACGTCCTCCAAAATCTCCGAGGCCGACGGGCCCGCGGTCCCCAGCAGATAGGGCGAAAGCCCGAAGTCGGAAAAGAACCCCTGGCGGCCCTGTTCGATCGTTCGATTCGTCGACAGCGGCCGAACCCGAAGGGCGGCGGCCGCGTCGGCGGGGGACCAGACCGCGCCCCGCAGGGGACCGCGATCGATTTCCACGTCGACCAAATTTCCGTTCAGCAAGCCGTTCTCAAAGGTTTGAAGGGGGTCGACCCAGCGGCGACGCTCGAGCACCAATTCCAAACGCAAATCCTCCCCTTCCTCGCGCACCAGGGCGTGGGCCTCGCCGAAGGAAAGGTCGGGACGCTCCAAGAGCGCGTTCCATTCCCGGAGGGTGTGGCGGAGCACCGAGACCATGATCGTCGAGTCCGCCAAGGCCGCGGCTTGGAGCGCCACCCAGGGGGCCGCGGCGTTCCGCCCCCAGGCCACCTGGACCAAGGCGTGGTCCATGGCCCGGTCCGCCAAGGCCGTCGAGCGGGACGCCAAAAATTGGAGGGTCCGGGGTTGGCCGTCCAGCAGAAGGTGCACGGTCGCCCCGCCCGGATCGCCCGGCAACGGCGGGCGTGGATCGACCCCGACCACGGTCACGGGCGGCACGCCGGGGCCCAGGCGCGGCAGCGATTCTCGCAAGGCGTCCGTCCAGGCCCGGTCCCAGGGCATGCCGTGGGCCAGGGCCAGGCGGTAAAACAGGGCGGACCGCACCCCCAGCGGGGCGTTCCGAAGAAGGAGGCCCACCCACCGGCGCTCCTCGTCCAACAACAGGCGTTCCCGCAATTGGTCGGTCCAGCGGGCCAAACCGCTCCACCCCGTCCAACGGGCCACGCGGTTCATTTCCGAGAGACCGAACGAGGCCACGCCCCCGGTGGCTTGACCGACGGTCCAGAGGCTTCGGGTCCCCAGGGCGGCCAAACGGCGCCCCATCCATTCGTCCAACCCCGGGCTCCAGGGCGACACCAGAGAATTCCGGAACACGGCGAGGCCCTGGCGGACCGGGACGCCGACGAATTTTCGCCATTCGTCCTTCGCCCAGGCCCGCCATTCGGCGGCCGTGCGTTCGAACGTCAAATCCTCGACGAGGGTTCCGTCCGGCGAAAAGGTCACCACCGCGGAGCGCCGCTCCGGCCGCCCGTCGGGACCGGCCACGGCCAAGGGCAAACGGACCTGGGGACCGCCCGCCGGGGAACGCGACAACGCCAGGCCGCCGACGCCGACGGTGAGATCCACGGGGGGCGACAAATCCGCGGCCCGCTCCTGGGCGGTTTGCGCCAGGGCGCGCAGTCGCGCCTGTTCCTCCGGAGAAAATTGATCCAAGGACCGCCGCGCCCCGGGGGCCAGGGGACCGGGCAGGGCGTCCACCACCGCCCCGCCGAGGAGAACGGCGGTTAACGCGCCCGACAGAACCCCCCGG
>DAOQNO010000248.1:0-3057 GCA_035332125.1 Elusimicrobiota bacterium
CGCGGCGGCCATCGCCGAAGCGGTGGGGCCGACGGGGCGGGTGGAGGGTCTCGATCAGGATCCGGCGGCGCTGGCCCTGGCGTCCGAGCGTCTCAAACCTTGGGCGGACCGGGTTCGATTGACGGCCGGCAATTTTGAACGATTTGATGAGAACCTGGGTCTTCAGCCAGCGTCGGTGGACGGGATCTTGGCGGATTTGGGCGTGTCCTCGCTCCAATTGGACGAGGCGGCCCGGGGGTTCGGTTTCTCGCGGGAAGGCCCCCTCGACATGCGCATGGGGTCCACCGGCGAAACGGCCCTGGAGTATTTGCGGCGGGTACGCCCGGAGGAACTGGAAGCGGCTTTGCGGGACGCGGGCGAGGAACGGTTCGCCCGAAAGTTGGCGGCGCGGCTGAAGGAGCACGCGCCGGAGTGGGCGACCACCAAGGATTTGGCCGACGCCGTCTGTCGATGGATTCCGCGACGCGGTCGAAGCCACCCCGCCACCCGGGTTTTTCTCGGTCTTCGGATGGCGGTGAACCGGGAGATGCCCCGCCTCCGCTCGATGCTCGAGCGTGCACCGGCGGTCCTTCGACCCGGCGGCCGGCTGGCCGTGATCACTTTCCACTCCACCGAAGACCGGGTGGTGAAGCGGTACGGCAAGGAAGAATGGCGTGAGGGTCCTTTGCGGGCGGTCAATAAGAAGGTTCTGATCGCTTCCCGGGAGGAGCAGCGGGTCAACCCCCGCAGTCGAAGCGCCAAACTTCGGGTGTTTGAAAAAATTTAGGCCCTGCTCGAGGGCCGGCGGCGAACGCGCCGAGTCGTGGCGTTCCCCGTTGGTGCGCGGGCGACGTTTTGGGGCCAGGGTGTCTTCTCTCGGCGGAGGCACCCGCCCTTTTGAACAACGCGGCGCGGTTTCGTGTCCGGTGGGCGCCCGCGGTCGGCGGGCGGTGCAAACGATTTGGGCTGGGTGTCTTCTCTCGGCGGAGACACCTTGCCTCTTTGACACCACGGGCTGCAACTTCCGGGAAGAGAGGGGGAAGGCGAACCCTTCTTCCTCTCTCCCGGACGATTTTGAGTCGCCGTTCAACGGAACGGGAGGCGCGCGGTGCGCTTCAATCAGGGTGCGGGACCGGCTTTGGCCCTTGCGGGGCTGGGGCTGTTTTCAACGTTGACTTTCTCCGCCTGGATGCACATTCAGGCGATGAGGTTGTCCTATCGGGCGCAGGCCCTCCGTCGCTCCATCGCGGAATGGGAGCGGCGCGAGCAGGCGGCGGTCCGTCGTTCCGAATCGACGTTGTCCCTGGCCCGCTTGGACGAGGCGGCCCTTTCCCGGTTTTCCCTTCGCCTTCCACGCCCCGATCAGCTTCGTTTTGTCCGCGATTCCTAGCGCCCTCGTGCCCCGCCGCTTCCCCCATCTCATCGCGCTGTTGACTCTCGGGTTTGCGGGCGTTGTGGCCCGCTTGGCTTTCGTTCAATTGTGGTGCCACTCGGAATTTTCACGGCGGGTGCTTCAGCAATCGAGCCGATGGCTGAACGAAGCCCCCCGCCGCCTTCCCATCGTGGATCGCAACGGCGCCGTGTTGGCCGAATCCGTGCGCGTGGCTTCCTGCTACGCGGACCCCCGCGCGATGCGGCGTCCGGAGGCCACCGTCCAGCGCCTGGCCGCCCTGCTCCACCTTCCCCCCGGTCCCCTGTTGACCAAAATCCGAGAATCGCGAAACGCTTTCGTCTGGGTGAAACGATTTTTGTCCGCCGAGGAAACCCAGGCGCTGGAACGGGAGAAGGGGGAGGGCGTCGGCCTTCGATGGGAGTACCACCGGTCGTATCCCAACGGCTCCTTGGCGTCGTCGCTCCTGGGGTACGTGGGCGAGGACGGGCAAGGGCTCTCGGGGATGGAATACGCTTTTGAGGCCGACCTGGTGGACCGCCGCGCCCCCCGGCGGGCCTTTCGTGACGGCCGCGGCGAGCGGGTGGCCCTGGGCGAGGACGAGACCGCTCCCTCGGAAACCGGCCATTTGCGGTTGTCCATCGACCGATCCCTCCAATACATCGCGGAGCGGGAGCTGGAGGCCGGCATGGCCCGTTCCCGTTCCCGGGGGGGGATGATCCTGGTTCAGGATCCTCGCACGGGGGAATTGCTGGCCTTCGCCAACCGGCCGGCCCTGCCCCGGGGCGGCGCCGACGCCCCCTCCGCCGAAGAGCTGGGAATCCCCGCCGTGCAGTGGGTGTTTGAACCCGGTTCCACGTTCAAGCTCGTGACCGCGGCGGCCGCCTTGGAAGAAGGGGTGGTGTCGCCGCGCGAGGCCTTTAATTGCGAAGGGGGGCGCTGGAAATATTCGTCCATCACCATCAACGACCATCAGCCGGAAAAAACGATTTCCTTTGCGCGGGCGATGGAGGTGTCCTCCAACATCGGGTTGGCCAAAGTGGGCCTGCGCGTGGGTCCGGAGAAGCTCTTCGACTACATCCGCGCCTTCGGGTTCGGCGTGCGGGCCGGGTCCGAACTGGCGGGGGAAAGCCCGGGTTTGCTGCGTCCCCTCCGTCAATGGAGCGGGGCCTCGCTTCCCGTCGTGTCCTTTGGGCAGGAGGTCGGGGTGACCGCCCTCCAATTGGCGGGGGCCTACAGCGCCGTGGCCAACGGGGGAACCCTGGTTGAACCGCGGCTGTGTTTGGACCTTCAGCGGCCGGACGGTTCGTCCCGGCAATGGCCGCTCGGCGCCGCCGTCCGGCGGGTCGTTTCCGGCGACACGGCGACCACCCTTTCGAACCTGCTGCGGGGCGTGGTGGACCGGGGAACCGGCCGGGACGCGGCCTTGGGTGGATGGACCGTGGCCGGCAAAACCGGCACCGCCCAAAAAACCAACCCCGCCACCCGAACCTACTTTCCCGACCGGTTCGTGGCGTCCTTTTGCGGGTATGCGCCCGCTTCCCGGCCCCGCCTGACGATCGTCGTCGTTTTCGACGAGCCCAAGGGAATCGCCTGGGGCGGCTACAACGCCGGACCCGTGTTTCGCAACGTGGCCTGGCAGAGTTTGATTAAAATGGGCGTCCCCCCGGACCAAACCGACCGGTTGG
>DAOQNO010000249.1:0-3055 GCA_035332125.1 Elusimicrobiota bacterium
CCCGACGGCCCCCGCGGCGACGCCCGCGCCGGCGCCGAAGCCGGCGGCCCGCCCGGGCCCCAAAGCCCTGCGGAGCGCCGAAGAGGAAGTGCTCCAGATTTTGGCCCTCCACCCGGAAACGTGGCTGGGCGCGGTGCCGGAGGCGGCGCTCTTCGCCGACGACCGGTGCCGGCGGGTGTTTCACTTTTGGCTGGAAGACCGGCGGGCCGGGCGGGCGCCCGACCCCGGCGCCGCGGCCGCCGCGCTCACGGCCGAGGAAGCCCCTTGGCTGACGGCGCTGCTGCTCGAGCCCAAGACCTTCGACCGGCCCATGGAAAGTTTGGCCCGAGGCGTCGAGCGGCTCACGACGCTGGCCCGGCGGCGGGAACGGGCCGCCCTGGAACCCCGGGTGCTGGAAATGCTCGAGGGCCGCGCGCCCCGGGACGAACAACAGATTTTGCGGTACCAAACCCTGACCCGCGAACTGCGAACGGCAGTGTCGGACCCCGCGGGCCCTACGACGGAACGGTGACCATGGAACGACGCGAGCACATCAACTACCAGGACGTGGTGCGGGGATTGATCGAGCACGGCAAGGAAGCCGGCTACCTGACCTACGAGGAAATTTCCCAGAAGCTCCCGGAGACCAATTTCACCACCGAGGAGCTGGACACCCTTTTCGGCAAGCTCGAGGAAATGGGCATCGACGTCGTGGAACGCGGCGACGACCACGGCCGCCCCAAGGCCGACGGCCCCGAGGAAATCGGCGTGCCGGAGCTCGAACTCGACACCCAAAACTCCATCCGCATGTACCTGTCCGAAATGGGCAAGGTGCCGCTCCTCACCCGGGAGCAGGAAGTGTCCCTGGCCCGGAGCATCAAGGACAACGAAAAGATTCTCAAACTCGTCGTCCTGGAATCCCCCATCACCCACCGGGAAATTCAAAACTGGGAACAGCTCCTGGAAGCCGACGAGATGACCCCCAAGGAGCTCATGCCCCGGGGCCGCCGGACGGCGTCGGAGCTTTCGGGAATGCGCCGGCGGGTCAAAACCGTCGTGCAGTACATCATCCAAGCCGAACTGCGGATCGACAAGATCAAAGTCAAAATGGAGGGCAAACTCCCCGCCGCCAAAAAAGAGGAGCTGCGGGAGGCCATCGACGACGAACGCCGGGAGATCGTCAACCGCATCATTTCCCTCAATTTGAACCAGGAAAAGATCAAACGCCTGGTCAACAAGATCAAAAACCTGGGCCACAAGGTCCGGGAATACGAGGACGAAATCCACCGGTACGAGAAGCGCTTCAAGCTCCCCTACACGGAACTCAAAAAGCTTTACCACAAGGCCCTGGCCAAGCAGATGCCTTCGGGTCAGTTCCAAAAATTGACGGGCTACACCACCACCGGCATCGAAAGCACCATGCAGAACATCGAGACCATCCAGCTTCGCCTGGTCCGCATGGCCCGCATGTTGCCGGTCACGCCTCAGGAACTGCTGTCTTTGGACCACCGCATTCGGGAGCTCGAGGAGGCCATCCTCAAGGACAAGCTCCAGCTCATCAAGGCCAACCTCCGGCTCGTCGTGTCCATCGCCAAAAAGCACGTGGGCTCGAACCTGGAGTTGTCGGACCTCATTCAAGAGGGCGGCCTGGGACTGATCAAGGCCGTGGAAAAATTCGAATGGAAGCGCGGCTTTAAATTCTCGACCTACGCCACCTGGTGGATCCGCCAGAGCATCAACCGCGCCATCGCCGACCAGGCCCGGACCATCCGGATCCCGGTGCACATGAAGGAAGTCATTTCCAAGCTGACCAAGGTGAGCCGGAAATTCCGCCAGGAAATGGGCCGGGACCCGTCGGTGGAGGAATATTCCAAGGCCCTCCGTCTTTCGACGGACAAGGTCCGGCAGATTTTGAAGATCATGCAGGAGCCGATCTCCCTCACGACTCCCGTGGGCGAGGAGGAAGACTCGGTCCTGGAGGATTTTCTGGAGGACAAGGGCGACCTATCGCCCTCCCACGCCGCCAACGACGCCCTGCGTCAACAGGAAGTCGAAAAGGCCCTGGAAACCCTCAGCGACCGGGAGGCGGAGATCATCCGCCTGCGCTTCGGCATCGGCACGGGCTACCCGCGCACCTTGGAGGAACTGGGCCGCATCTTCAGCGTCACCCGGGAGCGCGTTCGCCAGATCGAAGCCAAGGCCATTCGAAAACTTCGGCACCCGAGCCGCAGCCGTTTTCTCCGCGAATATGTGGAATAAGGCCGCCGTTCTTTCCTTGGCCGTCCTGGTCGCCGGGGCGGCGCCCGTCCGGGCCGAGCTGGGCGAACGCCACGTGGAGCGCGCGGGCGGTTTTTCCTATTGCCCGCCCGAGGGTTGGTCCGTCCGGGAATTCCCCGGGTTCAAATACAAATTCGCCTTCGGGCCCGCCTGGCAGGGTTTCACCGCCAACCTCAACGTGGTCGACGAGGCCTACGACGGAACGCTCAAGACCTACGTGGACTTGAACGTTCAGAACCTCAAGAAGATGATCCCCGGATTCCGCCAAATCGAGCGCGTGCCCTTTAAAACGCTTTCGGGGTTGTCCGGCGAGCGGATTCGCGCCGAGGACACCCAGAGCCAGCGGGAGCTTCGCCAGTCCTTTTACTTGATCGCCAGCGGCAAAGGCCGGATGTTCGTTTTGACCGGGACCTCGCTGGCCAGCGACGGGCCCAAGTTCGACTCGCTCTTCGACGACAGCGCCGACAGCTTTCGACTGGGGAAGTAGCGGGGTCCGCCCGTCCGGGGCGGATGGGGTATAATAAATCGGCGGTGTTTGGGATCGCGAATTCTCAGATTCGGCGGTGCGATGGGTCTGGGCTCGATGGAAGAATTACAGCTGATTTGTTGTGGTTGTTGCGGCATTGGGCCGCGTTTCCGATAGGCATCGTCCCGATTCTCTTTGCAGGGTCCCTTTTGTAAGATGGCGCGGTAGTGTCAGCGGACTGAAAGCATTAACCCGTCGGCATTTGCGCGGAGCGCAAATACCGGCGGCGGGTCCAGAGGACCCGAAACCCCGCCGGGCCCTTAGCTCAACGGT
>DAOQNO010000250.1:0-3052 GCA_035332125.1 Elusimicrobiota bacterium
CCAGTGGAGGGGTCGGCCCTCTGGGCCGCCACGGGCACCAAAAGCACTGCGTTGGCGCCGTCCTCCTTGAAATCTTTTGTGAAGAAAACAATCTTTGAATTTCACCGCATTATACCAAATCCCCCCACCCCCACATCCCTGGAAACCGCCCCCGCGATTCCCCTCCGTCGATCAGAGAGCTACAATGACCCCGTGATTGCGACCCCCTCCAAAACGCCGCCGGCTCCCCTGGAGTTTGAATCCCTGTCCCAATCCGCGGCCGAAACCCGCCGCCGGGCCGAAGGCCCCAACGAACTTCCCTCTTCCCACCGTCGAGGGTGGGTCGTCCTGGCCCTGGACGTTTTCCGAGAGCCCATGTTCCTCCTTCTGGTGGCCTGCGGAGCCCTCTATTTCGCCCTGGGCGACGGGCAGGAAGCCGCGATGCTTTTGGGGTTCGTGTTCTTCATCATGGGCATCACCCTTTTTCAGGAGGGAAAAACCGAACGAGCCCTGGAGGCCCTGCGGGACCTATCGAGCCCCCGGGCGCTCGTGATTCGGGACGGGTCCCAGCGGCGCGTGGCCGGGCGCGACGTTGTTCGCGGCGACCTGCTGGTGTTGGCCGAGGGAGACCGTGTCCCGGCCGACGGAATTCTTCTTTCCTCCTCCCACCTGGCCGTGGACGAGTCTCTGCTGACGGGGGAATCCGTTTCGGTTCGAAAAGAGGTGCGCGCGGCGATTCCGGGCGAAACCCCGACCACGGCGGGGGACGGATCCCCCTACGTTTTCGCCGGGACCTTGGTGGTCCAGGGGCAGGGCCTCGTGCGCGTCACCGGCGTCGGGGCCGCCACGGAAATCGGCAAAATCGGCCGGGCCCTGGAATCCGCCGAGTCGGGCCTTAGCCCCCTGCAAATCGAAATGGCCGCCCTGGTGAAAGTGGTCGCCATCGTGGGCGCCGTTTTGTGCGCGGCGGTGGTCTTGGTGACCGGCTTTTGGCGGGGCGCCTGGATGACCGGCGTCCTCGCGGGCCTCAGCCTGGCCATGGCGCTCATGCCGAACGAATTTCCCGTGGTCCTCACGATTTTTCTTTCCCTGGGCGCCTGGCGACTTTCCAAGCGGGGCGTCCTGGCCCGGCGCATGCCCGCCGTCGAGGCCCTGGGCGCCGTCACGGTTCTCTGCGTGGACAAAACGGGCACCTTGACGGAAAATCGCATGGACATTCAGCGGCTCCTTCCCGGCGATCTTCGGTTCGACATTTCGCCCGCGGGAAACACCCTGGAGGAGGCGTTCCATGAAATCCTCGAGTTCGGGATTTTGGCCAGCGCCCGAAACCCCTTCGATCCCATGGAAAAAGCTTTTCACGCCCTGGGCGACCGATTCCTCGCCCGCACCGAGCATCTCCACGGGGACTGGACGTTGGTCAAGGAATACCCCCTGTCCCGGGAACTGCTGGCCATGTCCCAGGTGTGGACGTCCCCCGACCAGAAGCGCTTCGTCATCGCGGCCAAAGGCGCCCCCGAAGCCGTCGCGGACCTCTGCCATTTCCCCCCCGACCGCCTCGAGGCCCTCCGCCGAAAGGTGGACGAACACGCCCGGGAAGGGTACCGCCTTCTGGGAGTGGCCAAATCCTCTTTCACGGCGGAGGTCCTGCCGGACCTCCAACACGACTTCGATTTTGAATTCCTGGGCCTGATCGCCCTGGCGGATCCGGTGCGGCGGGACGTGCCCGCCGCCATCGAGGAATGCCGTCGGGCGGGCGTCCGGGTGGCCATGATCACGGGCGACTACCCGGGCACCGCCCAGAGCGTCGCCCGGGCCATCGGCTTGTCCAACGCCGACCGGGTGCTCACGGGACCCGAGATCGACACCCTGTCCGAGGAGGCCCTGGCCGAGCGGCTGCGCCACGTGAACGTCTTCGCCCGGGCGGTGCCGGAACACAAACTCCGACTCATCCGGGCCCTGCGGGCCAACGGCGAGATCGTGGCCATGACCGGCGACGGAGTCAACGACGCGCCGGCGCTTAAAGCCGCCCACATCGGCGTGGCCATGGGCGAACGCGGAACCGACGTCGCCCGGGAGGCCGCGGGGTTGGTTCTGCTCCACGACGATTTCGCCTCCCTGGTGGGGTCCATCGCCGGCGGTCGGCGGGTGTTCGACAATTTGAAAAAGGGCATGGCCTACATCCTGGCCATTCACGTGCCGATCGCCGGGCTGTCCCTGGCGTCGGTGTTTCTGGGGTGGCCCCTGGTCCTCCTGCCGATCCACATTGCCTTCCTGCATTTGGTCATCGACCCGGCCTGTTCCGTGGCCTTTGAAGCCGAACCGCCGGAGCCCGACGCGATGCAACGCCCCCCGCGGAAAACCACGGACCGTTTGTTCGGATGGGACACCCTGGGCCCGAGCCTGGCCCAGGGCGTGAGCGTCTTCGCCGCGGTGTTTGCGGTGTTCGCCCTGGCTCTTCGCCGGGGCCAAGGAGAGCTGGACGCCCGGGCCCTGGCCTTCACCACGCTCATGGCGGCCAACGCGGGACTGATCCTCGCCAACCGCTCCTGGACCCAATCGACCTGGGCCCGCTGGCGGGCCCCCAATCGCGCCCTCTGGGCCGTGGTCGGAGGCTCGGCGCTCTTTTTGGCCGTCGTGCTTTCCACGCCGCTTTTGAGGCGCCTATTTCATTTTTCGACCCTGCACACCATCGACATCGCGGCGAGCGTGGCCGTCGGCACGTTCAGCGTTTTCCTAGTGGATTGGACCGCCAAACGGTGGACCCGGAGGCGGCCTTGACGCCCCGACGCCCCCCGGAAACCGAAGAACGCCCCCCGTCCTCGGCGCTGAACGCCCTGCCGACCGGGACGCGAACCGAGCTTTGGCGAGCGCTCGTCCGACGACGGGTGAAGGCCGGGGCCGCGCTTTTCCAGGAGGGGGAACCCGGCGAGGCCGCCTACGTGGTGATGAAGGGACTGTTCAAAGCGTTGAAATTTTCCCAGGGCGAGCGGGTCTCCGCCATGGACCTGATCGTTCCCGGCCGCCTTTGCGGCGTCATTGCCTTGCTGGACCATCGGCCCTACCCCGTGAGCGT
>DAOQNO010000251.1:0-3050 GCA_035332125.1 Elusimicrobiota bacterium
TGCTGGTGGAGGCGGTGCTGGCCGCGGGCAAGCCGCTGTCCGTTCTTCGCAAAGAGTTGACGGACAAGTTGGGCGCCTCCGAATTCTCCCGGGTGGATCACCCCCTGAAGGCGCCGGTGGTGGACAAAGCCGCCTGGGTGGCGACCGTGACCAAACGTATTCCGGCCAAAGTCGGGGGTGTGGCGGTCAAGGAAACCCGGAACACCGACGGTCTTAAAGTCGTTTTGACGGACGGCTCGTGGGTGTTGCTGCGGCCCAGCGGCACCGAACCGCTTCTCCGCGCTTACGCCGAATCGCCGACCGCGGCCCTCACTCAGCAATTGCTGACGAAGGCTCAGGAATGGGCCGGCGCTAAAAACATTTAGCCGCGCCCGGGCGTCGCCCCTGCCGCGGCGTCTCCCCGCCGCCGTCGGCGCGCTCCACAGAAAAAATCACCGCGCACGCTAAAACGACTCTATTTGTAGATTCGTTTTGCTATTGACCAATTCGGTATTCGGGGTATACTTAAGTGAAGTTTAGCCGAGACCTCGACACCCATCGACATCACGATTGACAGCGACGACGCGGATCTCCGGCCGAAAACGCGGCGCGTTTCCGGGCGGGGTCGCGGAGGGGCCGCGCGGGGGCGGGATATTTTTTTGGCGGCCGGGAATGGGAGGCCCTCCGCCGGAGGAGCTCCGATGAGCGTCCACGTCCGGGAAGGAACAACATGAGCCGACGGTGCCACCCATGACCCCGGCCTCTCTTCCGGAATCGCAGCCTCTGATGTTGGCCTCGTTGATGGGGCGGGGCCGTTGGGCCCCGACCGTCGTGCTTTTTTTGGGCCCGGTGGGTTTGCCCCTCTTCGGCGGACTCATCGTCTGGGCCATGGTGCGCGGTCCCTGGCCCGCCGCGGACGTCTTTCCCCTGTTTGTCGGGCTCGAACTTCTCCTCTATCTCGGCGCCGGGTTGGGGTGGAGTTTCGGCGCCGCGCTCGCGGCCACCGGTCTCGGCCTCCTCGGCTTTTTCTTTTCCACGGCCCCCCAAGCCCGCCTCCTCTTCGCCGCCCACATCGCCCTTCTTTGGACCGTTTTCGCCGTCCTCAATTTGTTCGACCGTCGACGACAAACCGCCTGGAATCGATTTCACGAAGAATGGGACGGGCTGGAAATGGATTTGGCCCACACGCAAACCGACGTGGACAGCACCCGGGCCTTGATCGAGGACAGCCGCGCCCGGATCGTGGCCTTCGATCGGCTTCAGCTGTTCACCGACGATCTCATCGGTCCCTATCACCGCGAGGAACTTCTCGGCAAAGCCCAAACGGGCTTGAGCGCCATGTTCCCCCGGGCGCGGGTCTCCCTCCACATGTTTCCCAAACCCGACGCCCCGAGCCCCGAGGACGAATTGGGCATGAAAATGCTCCAGTGGGGTCAGCCGCGGCTTCTCGCCTCCCGCGCCGGAACCGTGCCGACCTGGGACCAGGGACTGGTCATCGTCCTGCCGGTCAAAGGCCGGGAAAACTTCTTGGGCTGGATCCTGCTGGAATCCAAGAATCCGGACGCGCCCTTTGAAATCCACGATTTGCGCCTGGCCTCCATCGCCTCGGATTTGATCGCCCTGGCCCTGGGCAACACCGAGCGCTTCTCCCAGACGGAAGCCCTCGCGATTTCGGACGAACTGACCGGCGTGTACACCCGGGGCTATTTCAACGAACGACTTCAGGAAGAGTTTGCCAAGGCCCGGCACAAGGGCCGGCCCTTCACGCTCGTGTTGCTCGACATCGACCATTTCAAAAAGGTGAACGACCTGCACGGCCACCACATCGGCGACGAAGTGCTCCGGTGGCTGGCGCGGCTGGTCACGGGCCAGGCCCGGGAAACGGATTTCGTCGCACGCTACGGCGGCGAGGAATTCGTCGTCCTCATGCCCAACACCCGGGGCGCCGACGCTTTTCGATTCACCCAGCGGCTGTGCAAAACGATCGCCACGACGCCGTTTCGGTGGGGGGCGAAAAAAATAAAAATCACCCTTTCGGCCGGGGTCGCCTGCTTGAAGGACGAAGTGACCGCCGAGGAGGATCTGATCCGCCGGGCGGACGAAGCCCTCTACGCCGCCAAAAACGGCGGCCGAAACCGGGTGTGCAACTATGACGCCTGAACTGGCCCACGCTCTGTTGTTTTGGGGGGCCGTGCCCGTGCTTTGGGTGTCCATCCACTGGCGGGACGCCCGGGGGTTCCTGATCGCCGCCGTCTTCGGCGTGTTCGCCGTCTTTCACGCCTGGGGGGACGCCGGCGCCCTCTGGGACCTGGCCTTTCACGGGGGAACGCTCGGCCTGGCGGCCCTGGTGCCCTTTTATTTTCGGCGGTATCAGAGCGGACTGGAGCGGGAATTCGCCCGTCGAAAATCCCACCTGTCGGAACAGCGCTCCAAAAGCGCCCACCGGCACGACGCGATCGTGCGGGAGAAAAACGAACTTCAGGACAACCTGGAGCGTTTGCAGAACCGGTTCGCCCTGGTGCAGGTCATGGCCACCAAGCTGGAAGCGGGCGAAATCCTCCAGACCCTGGGCCATATGTGGAAAAAACGCACGGGCGTGAAAGGGTGCCTGATCCTTCGGCGGCAATTGAACGGCAATTGGTCCACGGCCTTCACCGACGGTATTTTTAACGCCCAGGATTGGATCCGGTTCATGACCGCCCACCCGTCCATCGCCCGTTCGCGCCGGATTCGCCGCTACGCGGCCAGCGCCCGCCAACTTTCGTTTCCCGGCCAACCTTTCGGATCGACCTGCCTGTTGATTCCCTTCACCTGGGACAAGGACATCCTGGCCATGGGCGTGGTCGAGGTGGAGCCCCAGCGGATGGAAGACAGCCTGGAAGGATTCAACATCGAACGGAAGTTGGTGTCCATCGGTTTGCGCCGGGCGGATCTCTACGATTTGATGACGGAGCGGAGCCGCTACGACGCCCTCACGGGGGCTTTTCTTCGGCGAAGCTTGACCGAACGCCTGGAAGACGCGCTTCGAAAATCCCATCGCTACAACACGCCGCTTTTCTTCGCCCTGATGG
>DAOQNO010000252.1:0-3047 GCA_035332125.1 Elusimicrobiota bacterium
GACGATTTTGAACACCGACCCCGGCGGATAGGTTCCCTGCAGGGCCCGGTTGAACAGCGGCAGGGACGGATCGCCCAAATAGGCCCCGAGGCCCTTGGAAAAATCGAAACCCGGCCGGCTGGCCAGGACCCGGACCGCGCCGTTCCGCGGGTCCAACGCGACGGCCGCGCCCCGCCCCGTGGTCGAGCGGGAGAGGGCGTCTTCGGCCACGGCCTGGAGTCGGCGGTCGAGGGTGAGCCGCACGTCGTCGCCCGGGTCCGACGGGATGCGCCGGATGATCTGCACGTGGCGGCCGGCCGCGTCCGTTTCAAACTGAAGGCCGCCGTCCTCCCCGCGCAGAAGATCGTCGTAAAATTTTTCCACGCCGGACTTGCCGATCAGCTGGCCCAGGCGAAAGCCCCGGTCCCGCAGGCGTTCGAGTTCCCCGGCGTCCACCTCGTCGACGTAGCCCAACAGGTGGCTGGCCAGTTCGCCGTAGCGCGGGCGGCGCTGGGGTTCCACCACCACGTTGACGCCCGGGAGCAACATCCGCCGTTCCATGAGGGCCAGGGCCGCGCCCCGGGGCACGTCGGCCAAGAGCCGCGTCATCTTGCCGCTCCGGCGCGCCTCGGCCATTTTCCGGTGGATGAGGGTCCGCTGCTCCGGCAACCAGCGGGTCAGGTCCTCGGCCAGCTGGTCCATGGCCACGGGGGCGTTGGCGTTGTAGTCGTAAAACAGGGAAAAGCGCGGCGCGTTGTCCACCAGCACGTCGCCGTTCCGGTCGACGATGAGCCCCCGGGGGGCCAGGAGGGGGACGATCTGGGTCCGGTTCTGTTCGGCCTGGCGCACCATGTCGGGGCCCCGGACGATTTGGAGGTGGAACAGCCGCAGGACCAGGAGGGCGAAGACCGCGGTGGCGAGTCCCGACAGGACCGCGACCCGCCGGTCGTCGGTCCGGGAAAAACCGGACCCGTCGGCGCTAATCACGGGCCCCCGCCCGGGCGCGCCAGGCGTCGCCGAGTTCCAGCCAAATCCGCAGGGCCCAGAACACCGCCGGGGCGGCCAGGGCGTTCATGGCGGCGCCGGCCAGACACAGCCCGAGGCTCCAGCGATGGGGCCCCGTGGCCGGCACAAACCATTCCCCCAGTTGCAGGGAGCCGACGATAAAGACCACGCTCGCGACCAACGTCAGGGCTTCCTGGGTGATCATTTTTTCGGCGTTCAAATTTTTAGAGAGGGAACCCGCGGCGAAACCGCAAAAGGCCAGGAGCAGGCCCTGGGACCCGAAGGGCGTCTGGCCGTAGAGGTCCAACGCCAATCCCCAGAAGAACCCCAACCCCTGGGCCAGGTTGACCCGGCCCGAAGCGCCCACGGCCAGGACCGCCACCAAAAGCCAATGGGGCGCCGGCAGGGACAACGGCGCCAGGTGCAGGAAGATCGCCTGGGCGATCCACCCCAGGAAAAACGTGAGCAACACGAAGAGGGCCCGGCGGATCACGGGGACTCCCCGTCGGGACGGCGGGAGAGGAGCAGCATCTCCCGAACGTCGTTCAGTTTGGCCGCGGGCGCGAGGACCGCGCGTTTGAAACTTTCGTGGGTGGCTTCCTGGACCGCCAGCACCCGGCCGATCAAGACGCCCTCGGGGAAAACGTCGCCCAGGCCGGAGGTGATCACTTCGTCCCCGGGCTGGATGGGCGAATCGGAAAACAAATAGTTGAAGAGGAGGAGGTTGGCGCCCCGGCCCTCGACCAAACCCTGTTCGTCGGTGCGCGCCGCGTGGGCCGACAGGGAGGACGACGGATCCGTCACCAGGAGCACCCGGGCAAACCCCCGGGGCAGGATCTCCGCCACCTGGCCCAAAATGACCACGCGGCCGTCCCGCACGGTCACGGCGGCGTCCCCCACGCGGACCGGGGCTCCGGCCGCGGGGCGGACCATCACGCTGTGGAACCAATCGTTGGCGTTCCGGGCCCACACCCGGGCGGCGGTGGCGGAAAATCGCGGCCACCGGGCCAGCCCGGCGGATTCCGTCAGCCGCCGGTTCTCTTCCTCGATGGTTTGGGAACGTTTCTCGTCCAGACGTTCCGCCAGCCAGCGGGCTTCGGCGGCCCGAGCCCGTTGGTCGGCACGGATCAAGAGCGACAGGTTATGGCCGAATTCCCCCCACTGGGAGAGGGGGCCGACGGCGGGGGCGCTGGTGGGGGCGAGGAGGTAGAAGAAGGCGTACTTGAGGCTCTGG
Organism: Elusimicrobiota bacterium; assembly: GCA_035332125.1. Classification (GTDB taxonomy): domain Bacteria; phylum Elusimicrobiota; class Elusimicrobia; order FEN-1173; family FEN-1173; genus JADKIY01. Next base: position 2,219 of record DAOQNO010000252.1, read on the forward strand.
ACGATCCGGTCCGACGACCAGGACAGGAGCGCCAGGCCGAGGACGGCGTAGACGGAAAAGACAACCGCTGGACGATGCCGCTGAAACAAATCGGTCTCCCCGACCCTCCCGGTGGAGGGTTCCCCCGAAGGGGGTCCCGACGCGTTTCGGCGCGAAAGAAAGCGCCCGCGATCGGGGGATCCGAAAAGGGAACGCGGCGGCGAGGGAGGGGGTCGGCTTAGACGGAGGCGCGGCCCCGGGAGCGCTTGATGTTGTCAAGCTCCTCCAGGTAGCGGCCGCAGCCCATCACGACGCACGTCAGGGGATCGGCCGCCCGGGTCACGGGCAGTTCGGTCTCCTGGGACAACAGCTCCGGCATCCCGCGCAGGAGGCTTCCGCCCCCGGCCAGCACGATGCCGCGGTCCACCAAGTCGGCCGACAGTTCCGCCGGCGTTTCTTCCAAAGTCGACTTGACGACGTCCACGATGAGCTTCAAAGGTTCGGAGAGGGCCTGGCGGACTTCCTCGGACGAAATGGTGATCGTCTTCGGCAACCCCGTCACTTGGTCCCGCCCCTTCACTTCGAGCGTTTGTTCCTCGGCTTGGGGGAAGGCGCTACCGATCTTGATCTTCACGTCTTCCGCCGTGGTTTCGCCGATGAGCAAATTGTATTTCCGTCTGAAGTACTGAACGATGGACTCGTCCATCTCGTCCCCGGCCACGTCCAGGGACTTGGAGACCACCATTCCCCCCAAGGAAATCACGGCCACTTCGGTGGTGCCGCCGCCGATGTCCACAATCATGTTGCCCGAAGGCTCCGAGATGGGCATTTCGGCGCCGATGGCGGCCGC
>DAOQNO010000253.1:0-1322 GCA_035332125.1 Elusimicrobiota bacterium
TGGTGGCCGCTTATCTCCTCTTGAGAGGGACGGTGATCGGCGGATTTGCTCAGCGCGATTTCCGCGGGGGGAGCTGGACCGGCGGCCTCCTGCTCGGGACCCTTTCCCTCTGGGAATACGTAAAAATTCTGGTTTGGCCTCTGGGCCTTCGGGTCAGCCGACGTCAATACATCGAGGATCCCTGGACGAGCCCCTGGACGTTGGTGGGGCTCGGGACCGCGATCGTCACCGCCTTGGTCTTGTTCTATTTGTGGCGTCGCCATCGGCGCGCCTTTTTCTGGGCGGGGTGGGCGCCGCTGACGCTCCTTCCGGTTTTGGGCCTTGCGCCGACGGACACCTTCGTGGCGGAACGCTTTCTTTACGTGCCCCTCGCCGGCGTGGGGGGCGTGGCGGCCCTTTTGTGGGATCGTTTCGGCGCGGCGGGCCGGCGGGCCCGGGGTTGGGCGCGAGGCGTCTTGGCGGCGGCGTTGGCTCTTTGGGCGGGGCTTTCCTGGGCGCAGGTGGGGGTTTGGCGGGACGAACTATCGCTCTGGACTTCGACGGCCAACCGGGACCCCGAACACGGCTTTTCGTGGCTGTGCCGGGCCCAGGCGCTGGCGGAAAGGGGCCGATTCCCCGAAGCCGAGGCGGAATACCTTCACGCTTTGCGCGTCGGTCTTACCCGCGGTCCCGCCGCGGCGGCGCTGACCAATTTATCGGACCTTCGACTTCGGGCCGAGGATCCCGCGGGCGCCCTTGTCTGGGCCGATAAAGCGCTGATCGCCGCTCCCGCTTCCGCGCCCGCGCTCGTGAACCGGGCCCGGGCCCTCGTCGGTCTCAACCGAAAAAGCGAGGCGTTGGGCGTCGTCGATCGATTGACGTCCGACCACCCCCCCGCCGTCCAATGGGAACCCCTCCGGCGCTGGGTGGAGAACGCCCCGCCGGGACGGCGGCCTTAACCCCCGGCGCCGTCGAGCGTCATGCCCGGCTCGGTCATGGCCCGGGCGTTCAAGAGCGCCGCCAACTCCTTCTCCGGCAGCATTTTTTTCTCCAACACCACCTGCCGCACCGTTTTGCCGGAAGCGTAAGCTTCCTTGGCGACCTCGGCGGCCTTGTCGTAGCCCAGTTTGGGGGCCAGGGCCGTGCACATGGCCAGGCTCTTCTCGATGAACCCTTCGGCGATGTCGCGGTTGGCCTTGATGCCCTTCACGCATTTCTCGGTAAACAGGCGCACGACGTTGGCCACGATGGAAAGCGCGCTCAGCAAGTTGTGGGCGATGACCGGCTTCATGACGTTTAATTCGAAGTTGCCCGACAATCCGCCGACCGTGATGGCGGCGTCG
>DAOQNO010000253.1:1422-3043 GCA_035332125.1 Elusimicrobiota bacterium
CATGACGTTTAATTCGAAGTTGCCCGACAATCCGCCGACCGTGATGGCGGCGTCGGCGCCGATGACCTGGGCGGCGGCCATCGCCACGGCTTCGGGAATCACGGGGTTGACCTTCCCCGGCATAATCGAACTCCCCGGCTGAAGCGACGGGATTTCGATTTCCCCGATGCCGCACCGGGGGCCGGAGGAAAGCCAGCGAACGTCGTTGGCGATCTTCATCAATGATACGGCGACCGTTTTAAGGGCGCCACTCGTTTCCACGGCCGCGTCCCGGGCGGCCAGAGCCTCGAACCGGCTGGGCGCGCCCACGAAGGGCAACCCCAACACCTCCGCCAGGCGGCGGATCACGCCGTCGATGAATTCCGGGTCGGCGTTGAGGCCCGTCCCGACGGCCGTTCCCCCGAGCGCCAGTTCCGCCAGGTGGGGCCGGACGTTCTTCAACCGCTGAATCCCGTGGGCGATTTGGCTGGCGTAGCCGCCGAATTCCTGGCCGAGCCGCATCGGGACGGCGTCCTGCAAATGGGTCCGTCCGATTTTCAATACGCCGTCGAAGGCCTTGGCTTTTTCCTCCAGGGCGGCCCGCAGGCCCTCCAAGGCGGGAATCGTGTCGCGCTCCAGGGCCTCCAGGGCCGCCACGTGAATCGTGGTCGGGATCACGTCGTTGGAGGACTGGCCTTTGTTGACGTGGTCGTTGGGATGGACCGGGGATTTGGCCCCCCGTTGTCCGCCCAGCAGCTCGTTGGCCCGGCTGGCGATGACCTCGTTGGCGTTCATGTTGGTGGAGGTGCCGGAACCGGTTTGGAAGATGTCCACGGGAAATTGATCGTCCCATTTCCCGTCCGCCACCTCCCCGGCGGCTTGAACGATGGCGCCGCCCACCTTCGGATCGAGGTCGCCGCGCTTCAGGTTGACTTCGGCGGCGGACTTCTTGATGAGCGCGAGGGCCCGAATAAAGGAGCGGGAGAAGCGCCATCCGCTCACGGGAAAATTTTCGACCGCGCGCAGGGTTTGAATACCGTACAACGCGTCGGCGGGAACTTCTTTGGGGCCCAGGGAATCTTTCTCGGTGCGGGTTTTCATGGCGGCTTCCTCCTGAGGAACGGCGAGGGTCCATTTTAACAATTCGGAAGACCGCGTTGGTTTTTTGACAGGTTCGTCGGGGAAGAGATATCATGGCCCCATGACGACCCCCGCCGGACGATCCCGCGTTCTGGAAGTGGCCATGGAATTGGCCCTGACCCCGGAGCTGCTCCAGGCCATCGAAGACCAATTCGGCCTGGAAGCCGCCCAGGCCGCCGCCATGTCCACGTCGGTGGGCGGCATCGGTCCGCTGTTGCGGGAACGCGTCATCGCCCAATCGGAACAGGGCGTGGACGTCGTGGGCGTTTCCCTCCTCTACAATTCCGTTTGGAACCAGGGCTTGCACGCCTGGAACCACCTGATGCTCGACCGGCGGCCCGTGGCCCCCTCTTTAAGGGCCGTCCTGCAGGACACGGGGATTCACCTTTCCCTCCCCCTGTTCGACGGGTCCACCGCGGAGGTCAAAGTCTGGCGGGCCCCGTACGGACAATCTTTCGTTTACTTTCTCGACTGCCCCTCGATCGCCGACGTGGTGTACCCC